>RFIM01000102.1 GCA_003695215.1 Chloroflexota bacterium | reverse complement strand
GGCGCTGTGACGCGCGTGACCGAGTCAGGCTATGGTTGCGGCCCGTATTGGCCTTCGTGCAACGGCTTGCTGATCCCAGAGTTCGAGAACATCGCTGTGGTGATTGAGTATGGGCATCGCCTGTTTGCGCTGATCGTCGGCGTCTTCGCGGTCGGCGTCAGTGTGATGGCATGGCGCAATTATCGCGCTCAGCCTTTGATCTTTGTGCCCGCGATGCTCGGCTTGGCGCTGTTCTTTCTGCAAAGCGCCATAGGCGCGCTGACCGTGGTGATCTACACGCATGCTGCACACTGGATCAGCGTGATGATCCACCTGGGCAATAGCATGTTTTTGCTGGCAGCTTTCATCGTGACGCACCTTCACGCCAAGCGCCTGCTCTTACCGCGCCGCGAAGCGCGCCTGCCGCGCTTCTACATGCCGCCTGTGCAGCTGGTATTGGCGACGACGCTCAGCTTCATGGTCGCCATGGTAGGCGCTGCTGTGGCAGGCCAGAATGCCACCAAAGCCTGCATTGGCTACCCGCTATGCGGCGGCGAGCTCTTTCCGTTCTCGCAAGGCGCGCCACAGATGGTGCATATGCTGCATCGCCTGATTGCGGGCGCCTTGGGCACCCTGCTGCTGCTGATGCTCTGGCAGGCGCGTGCGGATATCAGCTTGGCGCTGCGCCGCGCCTTGCAGAGCGCTTTCTTGATCTACCTTGCCCAAGCTGTGCTTGGCGCCACCATTGTGCTGATTGATGACCGAGATTGGCTGGTCGTGGCGCGTTCGCTGCACGTCTTCTTCGCAGCGGCGACCTGGGCAGCCATGATTGCAGCGAGTACACATGCATGGTTACAACGCTTGTCAAGCGACCTGAACCTCCTGAACCAAGCTATGTCGGGCGCGGCACACTCCGCGACTACGTCCAGCTAGCGAAGCCGCGCATTGTCATCTTGTTGATCTTCACCACGATCACAGCCATGGTCGTGGCGGCGCAAGGCAGCGCTATTCCGCTGGTCACTTTGCTAGCGACTGTGATTGGCGGCTCGATGGCCGCTGCTGGCGCTAGCGCGCTCAACCAGTACATCGATCGCGACATGGATAAGCAGATGTCGCGCACGAAGAATCGCCCGATACCAGCAGGCCGAATCGCGCCGCAGTACGCCTTGATCTACGGCATCGTGCTTGTGGCGCTCTCAGTGTTGATTCTAGGCGTTTTCGTGAATTGGCTCGCTGCAGCTTTGGCGCTGCTCGGCGCGCTCTACTATGTGGTGCTGTACACGATCTTGCTCAAGCGCAACACAGTGCTGAACATCCTCATCGGTGGCGGCGCTGGCGCCATGCCTGTGCTGGTCGGCTGGGCTGCTGTGAGAGGCATGCTGGAGCCTGGCGCCTTCGTGCTGTTTGCCATTGTCTTCTACTGGACGCCGCCGCATAGCTGGGCATTGGCGCTGTTGGTGAACGCTGACTACGCGCGCGCCAATGTGCCGATGATGCCTGTGGCGCGCGGCCTTGATGCGGCGCGCGTGCAAATTCTGCTCTACTCGCTGCAGCTGGTCGCGCTTTCGCTCTTGCCTGTGCCGTTCCGCATTGGCGGTTGGTTTTACCTGATCGCGGCGACGCTGCTCGGCCTGGGCATGCTTTACGAGTCGGTGCGCTTGCTGAACGAGAAGAGCAACCTGGCAGCCAAGCGCACTTATAAGTACTCGACGTTCTACTTGGCTTTGCTATTCCTTGCGCTGATTGTCGATCAGCTCTTTCGATAGAGGTGAGAAATGGGTGGGAAAGTGCCGAATCAAGCGCCGCGCTTTGCTAAGCTCATCACGCTGCTCAGCGCAGGCTTGGTGATCGCCTTCGGCATCGCTTTCTTTGCCGTGCTTGGCAATGTGCCAAATCCACAGCAGTTGATGACGCCTGTCATCGTGACGGCATCGCCACAGTTTGCGGAGAGCATCGAGGCGCGCGTGGCTGCAGCTGATCCAAGCAAAGGCGCGGCGATTTTTGAAAAATACGCCTGCAACGCCTGTCATCGCGCGGAAGATGGCGTTGGGCCAGCGTTGGCAGGCATGGGCAAGCGCGCTGAGACGCGCCGCCCGAATTACAGCGCAGCAGCTTACATCTACGAGTCAATCATCGAGCCGAACGCTTTCATCGTGCCTGACTACGCCAATATCATGGTCTCCAACTACAAGGCGAAAATCCCTGAAGTGGAGCTATTCGACCTGATCGCCTGGCTGCTGGGGCAATGATCTAGCCATCTTCGTCGGGCGCGTCCAGGTCATCATAGCGCGTTGAGCGCGGCGCAAGCTCGCTCGGCGCTGTTTGCGGTAAATCGCTCTTGCTGCGCTTCAGCCGCACGCTAGCAATATGGCTTGAGCCAGTCTGCCGCGCTGTGCCTGGCGCGCTCAGCAGCGGGCGGCGATAGAGGAACAGGCCGTAGAAGATCATGCCCAGCGCGCAAAAAAAGAGCATCACCAGCAGCGAGGCGCTGATGGCCATGCCTAGCCGCACGCTTGGCGTCATCGGAACCACGGTCAGCGCTTCTTGCGGCAAGGGCGCGCTCTGTGGCGCACGGTAAAGCGCGCCAAACTCATACGTGAGGCGCTCACCTGCTCTCAGAAAGAAGGTGATGGCTCCTACACTTGGCACATACAGCGGACTGCTGATATTCAAGGTATACTGCTGCGCGGGCAAATTCTCAAAGCAATAAGGCTCACCTTGCAGCGCGACGTAATTGGCCACCAGCACATTCGAGGCGATCATCAGATTGTAGCTGACTTCAGGCAAGCTCTCCTCGCCGAAGTCGCGCACGCCATTCTGATTGGCATCGTGGTAGGCGAGCGCGCAAACTGTGCCTGTGGTCAGCTCGGCCTGAGCGCAGACAGCGGCCAAAGGCAACAGCAACAGCGCCGCGATCAGCCCAAAGGCTATCTTGTATCTCTGCGTCTTCATCCTTCGGAATTCCTCATAGCGCATTATAGCATGCACGCTCAGGCTGCGTTTCACAATTCTCATACGCTCGGGCAACGTTCAGCATGCGCATTCTGATGATCTGCAAAGCCTGCGTTGTCGGCATTTATCAGCGCAAGCTAGAAGAGATGGCGCAGCAGGCCGATCTCGATCTGACCGTGCTAGTGCCGAGCGCTTGGCGCGATCCGAGCGGTGTGCAGCCGCTAGAGCGCGTCTACACGCGCGGCTATCGGCTGGAAGTGGTGCCACTGAGCTTGAACGGCAATTTCCACCTGCACTTCTATCCGACGCTTGGCCAGATTGTGCGGCGCCTGCATCCACATCTGGTGCATATCGATGAAGAGCCTTATAACCTCGCGGCTTGGCAGGCCTTTTGGCTAGCCAAGCGCATCGGCGCCAAGGCGCTTTTCTTCAGCTGGCAGAACATTTTGCGGCGCTATCCACCGCCGTTCTCGCTAGGCGAGGCATGGTTGCTGCGCCGCGCCGACGGCGCTATTGTCGGCACACAGGGCGCAGCTGACGTCTTGCGCGCCAAGGGCTGCCGATTGCCTATTGCCATCATTCCACAGTTTGGCATCGATCCAGAGCTGTTCAAGCCTGCTGAGGTTCAGCCTGCTGAGCCGATCTTCGGCTTTTTCGGCCGCCTTGTGCCAGAAAAAGGCGCTGACTTGTTGTTGCGCGCAGCAGCGCAGCTACGCGCAGCAGGTCATGCTTTTCGGCTGCGCATTGTTGGGCAGGGCGCTGAGCGCGCCAAGCTGGAGCAGCTGGCGCAGGCTCTGGGCTTGAGCGATCAGGTCGCTTTCCTAGGGCAAGTGCCTTCAATGCACATGCCGCGCCTATACGCCGATCTGACGGCGCTAGTTGTACCTTCGCGCACCTTGCCGAATTGGAAAGAGCAGTTCGGTCGCGTGATCGTCGAGGCAATGGCGAGCGGCGTGCCTGTGATCGGCGCGCATAGCGGCGCCATACCCGATGTGATCGGCACTAGCGGCCTGCTCTTCCCTGAAGATGACCTCGAGGCGCTCACGGCGCACATGGCGCGCCTGCTGACCGATCCGAGCTTGCGCGCTGAACTTGCTCATAAAGGCAGAGCGCGCGTATTGGCGCACTTCACGCATGCGCAGATCGCCGCACAGACGGTCGCTTTCTACCGCCAGCTATTGCAGCGAGCCTGAGGAATCTTCAGGCTCGGCTTGCTGAGCAGGCTTGGCGCGCCAACTGAGCAGGAACAGCACGCCAATGCCGATCACAATGGCGTGATCGGCAAAATTGCTGACATTCGCAGCGACGTTCGGTATGCGCACTAGGAACCAATCGACCACGTAGCCGAGCATCAGCCGATCCAGCGCATTGCCACAAGTGCCGCCGAGAACTAAGCCAAGCGCAAGGCGCGTTAGCCAGCTCGCGCCTGCCATGCGCCGATAGAAGAGCAGGATGCCCACGATCATGGCGATAGCGATGATCAAAAACAGATCGCCCGCTTGCGGCAACAAGCTGAAAGCCGCGCCGGTGTTCTGGCTGAAAGTGATGCCGAAAACCTCGCGCAGTGGCTCGATTGGCGTCAATACCTCGCCGAGCGCTATGTTAGTGCGCACAAGGTACTTCGCAGCTTGATCGAGCGCAAAGACAATCAGCGCGGGCACTAAAAGCGCCGCCCAGAGCTTCACAAAGCGCTCCATTCGCCCTGCTTGCGGAAGAAGCGCAGCGAAATGCCCAACGGCACAAGCCCGTTGCGCCATGAGCCTTGTGGCGCCCAGATTTCACGGATTAGTGCCCGCCTGATCCGATGAAGTCTGTGAGATGCGCAGGATGCCTGAGATTTTGCCGATACGTTCAATGTCATGTGCGCTTGAACACACTTAAAACTAACGTTGAAGGCTCGCCAGGGCGAATGCCTGAACTCAGCGTCCATTTTCAAGTATACCTTCGATTCATGGCCTCAGCAGGCCTGTTTCGAAGGCAAGACAGCCTAAATCGGAAGGGCATGGTATAATCACCTAGCGCGGCAACAGGTTTGCGCGTCAGCACACAAGCATGAGGTACAGAGAGCATGGCACAGCACACCATTCGCTTCGGCACAGATGGCATTCGCGGCGTAGCAGGCGCCTTTCCACTTGAGGCCCGCACTGTCGCCGATATCGGGCGTGCCATTGGCGAATGGCTTCAGGCAAGCCCAGCGCGCACGGAAGCACCTTTCGTTTTGCTAGGACGCGATACACGCCCGAGTGGTGAGCTCTTGGCAGCAGCGCTGAGCGCAGGCCTGATGCAGGCAGGCATCGATATCTGGGACGCCGCCATCACCACGACGCCTGCCGTTGCCTACCTTGCGCGCACTTATGGCGCTGCGCTCGGCGTGGTGATCAGCGCTAGCCACAATCCTGCTGAGCAAAACGGCATCAAGCTCTTTGCAGCCGATGGCTTCAAATTGCCCGATGCGGCTGAAGCTGAGATCGAAGCGCGCATTGCAGCGTGCCTGGCAGAAGCCGCATCTGAGCAGCCGCCTGCGCGCTTGGGCCGCCTGCGCACGCTCCAAAAAGGCTTTGCGCCGCAGCGCCCTGAACCACTGACCGATCTGCCTGATGAAGCCTATTTGCGCTACTTGATCAAGGGCATTGAGCTGAGTGGGCTGCGCGTGGTGCTGGATTGCGCCAACG
>RFIM01000101.1 GCA_003695215.1 Chloroflexota bacterium | reverse complement strand
TTGCCCGATCAGCTCGGGCGCCACCACTTGCGTCCAGGTTGAGGCTAGCAACAAAGCCAGCACGAGCAGCAAGATCATCCAATAGCGCCCGAAGTAGCGCCCAAAGCGTGCCAGCGTCGCGCCGAGATTCTTCGGCTTGCTGACTTCGCGTTCCATCACACGGCGTGCGCCGTCCAGACCACCCATCATGGCTCAAAAGCTCCTTCTTGCCTCAAGCAGCAACATGTTGATCGATCTCAGCGTCGCCTACCAGCTGTGAGCTGTAAATCTCGGCGTAGATTTCGCTAGTCTCCAGCAGCTCTTCGTGCGTGCCTCTAGCGACGATGCGCCCTTTATCCAGCACTAGGATTTGATCGGCGTTCAACACAGTGCTGATGCGCTGCGCGATCACGAAGCTAGTGCGCCCTTTCATGAGTTGATCGAGCGCCTTTTGAATCTGATATTCCGTGACCAAGTCCACGCTGCTGGTCGAGTCGTCCAGGATCAGGATGCGCGGATTAAGCAGCAGGGCGCGCGCAATAGCGATGCGCTGTTTTTGGCCGCCGCTGAGCGTGGCGCCGCGCTCGCCCACAGGCGTATCGTAGCCTTGCGGGAAGCTCATGATGAAATCGTGCGCACTGGCGGCCTTAGCCGCGGCGATCACTTCTTCCAGGCTCGCCTCAGGCTTGCCGTAGGCGATGTTATCGCGGATAGTGCCGCTGAAGAGCGTCGTCTCTTGCAGCACAATGCCGATCTGGCTGCGCAGGCTCTCAAGAGTGACTTTGCGCACGTCTATACCGTCAATCAGCACGGCGCCTTCGCTGACATCGTAGAAGCGCGGGATCAAGTTGATGATGGTCGTCTTGCCGCTGCCTGTGGCACCGAGCAAGGCGATAGTTTGCCCTGGCTCAGCCACGAAGCTGACGTCGCTGAGCACGGGCGCGCTGGAGCCGAAATAGCGGAAGGTGACGTTGCGGAACTCGACGCGCCCTTTGATCTCGCCGAGCGGCACAGCGTCAGGCGCGTTAGTGACTTCGCTCTTGGCGTCGAGAATCTCGAAGATGCGCGCAGCTGAAGCCGAGGCTTGCGCCATCAGCGAGACGATGAAGCCGAGCTGGCCGACAGGGAAGAAAACGTAGATCAGGTATAGGCTGAAGCTCTGATACTCGCCCAGGTTCAGCGTGCCGCCGATGATCTGGCTGCCGCCGAAGTATAGCACCACAGCCTGCCCTAACTGCGCCACCACAAACACAAGCGGAAACAGGAATGAGAAGGTGCGCCCGACGCGCAATTGCCACGCTAGCAGATCGTGCGCTGCCTCACCGAAGCGCTGCTGCTCGTAGCGCTCGCGCACAAAGGCCTTGACAACTTTGATGCCCGCCAAGTTCTCCTGCAGAATGGTGTTGACCTTTGAAAGGCGCGCTTGCACCTGGACGAAAAGCGGCTGGCTGATCACGCCGAAGATCATGAACAAGATCAGCGCGATCGGCAAAACAGGCAGGACGGCCAAAGTCAGCCGCCAGTTGGTCAGCAGCAAGATGATCAAGGTGGCGCCTAAGAGCAAGAAGGCCTGAGCGGCCAGCACCAAGCCTTGCGCGATGAACAAGCGCAGCTTCTCGACGTCGTCCACAGCGCGCGTGATCAGCTGGCCTGTTTGGTTGCGGTCGTGGTAGCTGAAGGAAAGGCGCTGAATCTTGGCGTAAATCTCGTTGCGCAAGTCGAAGGCGATGCCTTGCGAGGTCTTCTCAGCCATGTAGGCTTGCAGGAACGAGAATGCGCCGCGCATCACGGCAAAGGCCACGATGATCAGCGCGGCGCTCAGCATGATCGTCTCGGCATTCAGGCGATCGGCGCGCAATTCCTCAAGCGAGCGGCCGGCAGCTGCCGCAGCCAAAGCCTGCCCAATCTCAGGCAGGTTCAGGATCGCCTTGGCAGTCACGCCGCGCGTAATAGCCTCGATGATGTTTTGAACGAGCTGTGGCACAGCCAACTGTGCCAGCGTGGCAATTACTAAAGCGCCATAGGCGATCAGCGCTGTTCGGCGTTGCTTGCCCAGATAGCCAATGGCGCGCAACAAACTTCGGTTGATGAGCGAGGGGCGCCCACGTTTAGCTTGCCCTGAGATGGCTTGTGTTCTCACAGTGCTTTTCCCTTTCTGAAGGATGAATTGATTCACTCATCAGCTGTGCGGCGCAGATGCGTCTGCATAATCTCGGCCAGCCGCGCCTCGACTTCTGAAGGCGACTCCGACATTGCCGCGATGATGTGCCGCAAAGTCTTGAGCAGGCTAGCACGTTGATCAGGTCTCAGCGCTTGCCATGCTCGGTGATAGCTATCCTGATACGGTTTGCAAGTCAGCTGTTGCACAAGGCGATCGCCTTCAGCAGTCAGCGAGAGCTGCACACGGCGTCGGTCGTTTGGATCGCGCTCACGGCGCACATAACCATGCTTGACGAGCGCATCTATAACAGGCACTAGCGTCGCAGGACTCAACAGTAGGAAGCGTCCAAGTTCGCTCAGGTTCTGCGTGCCGTGCCGCAAGACGCGCAACACGCTGAATTGCGCGCTGCCGATCGGCACAGCTTGCGCTCTCAGATACTCGTCCACGTCGCGGATCATCAACTTGACTATCCAGTTCAGCAAGATGCGCGACTCGATCTCAGCAGGATCAGGCGGTGAGTTTTCATTGGGGCTCAAATCGTTTGCCTCCTAAACATTAGATGACTAAATTTTAGCGGTCGAACTAGCTTTTGTCAAGTTGGGCAACTGAACTATTTGACAAATTTGCAAAGCTTGCGGATAATCTGGCGTGCTTGCTGTGCGTTGTTGTGCAAGCAGATAAAAGTGAGTTTAAGGAGATTTGCAAAATGCGTAAGAAAGTCCTTGCTCTCGTGCTCATCTTGGCGCTGTTGGCTGTTGGCATCGGCGTGGCCTCACAGCCAACGGTCGCACAGATGAAGATCGTCTACAACTCCTACGCCAGCGATCCTGTGCCGCGTGCCTTCACTGAGAGCGTTGTGGCTGCTTGGAATGCAGCTAATCCCAATATGCCCGTTGAGCTGAACATCATCAACCATGAGGACTTCAAGCAGGCGATCCGCACTTACCTAGTGGCAGAGCCTGCGCCTGATGTCTTGGACTGGTTTGCGGGCAATCGCGCGCAGTTCTTCATCTCGCGCGGCTTGATCGCCGACTTCAGCGACGTCTGGGAAGCCGAGAAGTGGGATGAGGTCTATCCTGCGGGCTTCAAGGCCTTGGCAACCGTCGACGGCAAGCAGTACTTCCTGCCCAACAACTACTACTGGTGGGCGCTTTACTTCCGTCCTTCGGTTCTGAAGGATGCGGGCTTGGAGCCGCCACAGACGTGGGATGACCTGCTGAATGCCTGCCGCGTCCTGAACGAGAAGGGCATCACGCCGATCACCATCGGCACGAAGGCGCCGTGGCCGGCCGCTGCTTGGTTCGATTACATCAACATGCGCCTGAACGGCCCGCAGTTCCACCTCGACCTGATGTTGCTCAAGGAGAGCTACACCGATCCGCGCGTGAAGGCGACCTTCATGAAGTGGAAGGAACTCTTTGACAACAAGTGCTACATCGAGAACAGCGCAGCGTTGGAGTGGGCCGACGCGCTGACGCCGCTGGCGCAAGGCAAGGCCGCGATGTACCTGATGGGCGGCTTCATCACCGACTCCTGGCAGCTGGCAGCCGCTAACGATCCTCAGCTGCAAGCTGATCTGGACTTTGTGCGCTTCCCGATCATCGATCCGAATGTGCCGATTGGCGAGGATGCACCGACCGACGGCGTGTTCTTGGCGGCGCGTGGTGGCAACCTTGAGATGGCCAAGAAGTTCCTGGCTTATCTGGGCTCGAAGGAAGTGGCACAGCGCGGCGTGGATGAGCTGGGCCGCTTGCCCGTGCGCACGGACGTGAGCACAGAGCGCTTCACGGACGCGCAGAAGAAGGGCATCAGCCTGATCCAAAGCGCCGACATGGTGCTGCAGTTCTATGACCGCGATACCACGCCTGAGATGGCCGAGCGCGGCTTGAACGCTTTCGCGTCCTTCTTCGCTGATCCTTCTGAGGCCAACATTGATGCGCTGCTCGCCGACCTGGAAGAGACCCGCGCACGCTTGGCGGCTGAGCAAGCCAACGAATAAGCGGCGCTCAGGGCAATCTAAAAACTGCCTGATATAGCACGGAAGTAGGGGCGGGCGCAATCCCGCCTCTACGCTTACATGACGGGAAAATGCTTATGAGCCCCTCAACTATTCTTCTGTGGGCAGCAGGCAGCACCTTTGGCGCCAACTTGCTGCTCGGAGTCGTTTTTCAAGGGCTAGAGGCGCAGCCGCTTCATTTCCTGATGGCGAGCGCAGCGCTGATCATCAGCTTTCTAGGCGGATTGTA
>RFIM01000100.1 GCA_003695215.1 Chloroflexota bacterium | reverse complement strand
TTCCAAGCCCAAGAAGTGCATTGGGAAGAAGGTCAGGAAGAAGCCGACGTAGGTCAGGGCAAAGTGAATCTTGCCCAGCCGTTCGTTCAGCATCCGACCACTCATCTTGGGGAACCAGTGGTATAGCCCTGCGAAGATGGCGAAAACCGAGCCGCCGAACAGCACGAAGTGGAAGTGCGCCACCACGAAGTAGGTATCGTGCAGATGGATATCGACAGGCACTGAGGCGAGGAACACGCCGGTGATGCCGCCCAGTACGAACATCGAGAGGAAGCCAAGCGCGAAGAGCATGGCGCTGGTGAAGCGAATCTTGCCGCCCCATAGCGTGCCGAGCCAGCTGAACATCTTCACACCTGTCGGCACGGCGATCAGCATCGTGGTGAGCATGAACGGAATGCGCGCCCACGATGCCAGCGAAGTGAACATGTGGTGCCCCCACACGATGCAGCCCAAAAAGCCGATGGCGAGGCTGCTGAGCGCGATGAAGCGATAGCCGAAGACAGGCTTGCGCGCATGCACAGACAGCACCTCAGAGAGGATGCCCATGGCAGGCAAGACCATGATGTAGACTGCTGGATGCGAGTAGAACCAGAAGACGTTCTGCCACAGCAGCGGATCGCCGCCTGTGGCCGGCGAGAAGAAGCTGGTGCCTGCCAGGCGGTCGAGCAGCATCAGCGTCAAGCCGCCCGCCAGGAATGGCGTCGCCACGAGGATGATGATCGAGGTAGCCAGAGTCGCCCAGACGAAGAGCGGCATCTGCCAGATGCTCATGCCTGGCGGGCGCATGTTCAGGATCGTCACAATGAAGTTGACTGCGCCGAGGATCGACGAGGCGCCGGTCAAGTGCAGGCTGATAGCCCAGAGCGTCTGCCCATCCAATGGACTGAACTGCGGCCCAGAGAGCGGGAAATAGCTCGTCCAGCCGGCTTGGGCAGGCCCAACTAGCCAGCCCGCCAACATAATCACGCCTGCGGGCGGCAACATCCAGAAGGCGAAAGCGTTCAGCCACGGGAACGCCATATCCTTCTGGCCGAGCATGAGCGGCACCAAATAGTTGCCAAAACCTGCCAACATTGGTATCACGAACAGGAAGATCATGATCGTGCCGTGCATGGTGAAGAGCGTGTTGTAAGCGCCGCCGTCCACCATCAGGCTTGCTGCAGGCGTCAGCAGCTCAATGCGGATCAGCTCCGCCAAAAAGCCGCCTACCAGGAAAAAGAAGAACGATGTGGCGATGTACTGAATGCCAATCACCTTGTGGTCGATGCTCCAGGCAAGGTATTTGGCGATGCCGCGTGGCTTTGGCACTGCCACTGCGGTTGGCTGAACTGTAGTCGTCATAGCCTTAAAACCTCTCTACTTCAGCTCTCGATGTCTGCAGGTTAGCGGATCGTCAACAGGTAGTTGACAATCGCCTCCAGGTCATCTTCGCTCATCACGTTTGGATTGCCATAGTTCTGCGGCATGATGCCCGCTGCGTAGCCTGGCACAAGGTACAAATTCGGATTGACGATCGAGCCGCGGATGTAAGCCGCCGCATCTGTGCCGCCGACCAAACCCTCGCCGCGCTCGGCGTGGCCCTCAGCGCGCGTGGCAATCCCATTCAGGCTCGGCCCAATATTGCCCGCCAAGCCCACATCATCCAGCACGTGGCAGGCGCCGCACGGATACTTGTTCACGATCAACTGCCTGCCAACTTCAGGCGAACGCGGATCGCTGGCCGTCTCTTTGGCTTTGGCGTAAAGCTGCGCAATGTACTGGTCGAACTCGCTCTGCTCCAGCACCACTACCTTGTTGATCTGCGACATAGCTGCATGGCCCACGCCGCACAGCTCCGCGCAAACAACCCACCACTCGCCCTTCTCTATTGGCGTGAAGTACGCCTCTGAAACCCGACCAGGCGTGGCATCCTGTTTGATGCGGAATTCAGGAATGTAGAACGAGTGGATCACGTCCTGAGACTCGATGATGGCGCGCACAGGCCGATTCAGCGGCACGTACAGCGTCGAGTCGATCATATACTGCTTGATGCGCTCGCGCAGCTCAGGCGTCACCTCAGGGTCGCTATCTTCGGGCATCTCGTAGGTGAACTTCCACGCAAATTGCTGCCCAATCACGCCGATGCGCACTTCGTTATCCTTCGGCTCAGGGTTGCGAATGGTCACATAGACCTGATAGGAATAAATCGCCAGGACGAAGACGATCACAGCAGGGATCGCCGTCCAGGTGATCTCTAGCGCCGTGTTGCCATGAATGGGCGCGCCGTCCGTCTCATCGCCTGGGCGGCGACGAAAACGGATGATCGAGTAGATGATGCCGCCTTCCACGATCAAAAAGACCACCACGGCAATAGCGAGCATGAAATTGAAGAGCGAATCCACGGCAGCAGCCTCAGCAGATGCCGCAACAGGGAACACGCGAGCCGTCAGCCCGACGAGTATGCCTATGGCGATGAAGGCTGCGCCCACCAAGATGTAGATGGCAAACCGATTGAGTTTCACGGCTTTTCAGGCACTCCGTTACATAACTCTCTACGCGGACATTGTGAAGGCTTTCATTAATTGTCCTAATTATAACGCCTTTTGCAAAAATCAGGTATGCCAATTTTGGCGAACGGCGCCCACAACGCCTTGCACATTAGCTTTGGCTTAAAAAGCGGCCCTGCTCAGCTTGCTGAGCCATAGCTGCGCAGCTCTCGGCCTTTGCCCTTTGCTACAATTATAGCATCGTCAATTTATGTTAGCTCCCGAGGTATCGGGCTTATGAGTTCTCAGCGCATGCCACTGGCGCCAGGCCAAGAATCCGTCTGGGATTACCCGCGCCCACCGCGCCTAGAGCCAACTAACAAGCACTTGCGCGTCATCTTCAACGGCGTCCTGATCGCCGAGACGCGCAACGCCTTGCGCATCCTAGAGACCAGCCATCCGCCGACCTACTACTTTCCGCCGCAAGACGTGCAACGCCAATACCTGCAGCCCATTGACCGACGCACCTACTGCGAATTCAAAGGCGCAGCCGCCTATTATACTGTCGTCGTTGGCGAAAAGCGCGCTGTTGCCGCTGCGTGGTACTACCCTGCGCCAAACGCTGCCTACGCCGCTTTGAAAGACTACATCGCCTTCTATGCCAGCCGTATGGACGCTTGTTACGTCAATGATAAGCTGGTTCAGGCGCAAGAAGGCGACTTTTACGGCGGCTGGATCACTAGCGATATCGTCGGTCCGTTCAAAGGCGCACCTGGCACCTCAGGCTGGTGACTAGGCGAGCCGCCTCAGGCGCCACAAGCCGATGCTGAAAGTCGCAGCGCCGATCAGCAATGGCACAATTACGACTGTCAGCGCTAGGATCAGCGTCTGTTCGGCCTGCACGGCCGCTAGGCGCGGCGCAAAGGCTGTCGCGATCAGCGGCGACCAATGGCCAAGCGGCACGAGCAAGATCGCCAAGGCACCTATTGGCGCGTTGAGAATCAGCCACAAGCTCAGCAGACCGTTCAGCGCGCCAACGCTCAGGATCAACGCGCCGTATATGTACAATTTCGCCCAGCGCACTTGCTGCACCAACACGACGATCAACAAGCTCAGGCCGCTAACCATGAAGGCCTCTGTGAACGGCTGGACCAGGAAAATCAGCACGCCCAGCGCGTCCATAAAGCTGATGGCGCTCAGCTGACGCCCGCGCTGCGCTGCAAAGGCAATTGGCAGCACTAAGAGCGCGCTAAGGCGCAAGGCGAACAGCACGCGCAGGATCGCATACCACGCCCTGCCGACCGTCAGCGCCTTGACAATAGCTAGCTCGTCGCTCAAATAAGGCGTCAAGCGCAACACGCTCCAAGTTTGCCCTTCCAGCTCGGAGCCGAAGCTGTGCGCCATGTGCCTGCTGAGACCGAAAAGCAACGACCAGTACAGCACGCTGTGCAGCACAGCCATGATGATCGGCGTGCCGAAGGGCGTCAAGAACGGCGAGATCAGCGGAATCAGATCAGGCGTTGGCGCGTTGTAGAGCAAGATGGCCACGAAGAAGAGCGCACCGTGAATCAGGGCCGCAAAACCGACCACAGACCAGAAGTTGGTGAAGCGCCGCATCCACTGCGGCATCAGATCGGGCATGAAGCGCGCCTCGCGCCGTGCGATCGGATGTTGCGCGCTCAGGATTGGCAGGCGCTTCAGCGCATGCGCCCAGAGCGTTTTGATCACAGCATTTCTCGGCCTCGCGCTAACGATAGCTTCGCTCACCTTTCGTTTTGGGCTGCCGCATAGCTGAGAATGCCTTGCCTGAAAGCCAGCGCCTTGCCGCAATGTACACAGCACAAGCCTTGCGCTGCCTCAACCTGGAAACCGACTTCGCCACAGCGCGGGCAGCACAAAATGGCCCGCCAGTCGCTCGGACGCGCTTCTGCGCCAGGCGTGCCGCCCTTGGTCGCCCAGATCAGATCGTATTCCAATTGCCATTCTTCGATCTCCACCTGCTCTAGGCCGTAAGTCTCGATCAGCGCAATGGCGAACTCCTGGCTGGGCTGCACTCTGCCGCGCAGCAAGCGCGCATAGAAGCCGCGCCGATTGGTCAGCAGGATTGGCGCGCCTGGCCGCGCCACGCGCACGATCTCGGCGAGCGCTGCCGCTTGATCGGGCAGGAACTCGAGCGCCTCCAGGCACACCACAGCGTCAAAGGACTCATCCGCAAAAGGCAGGCATGTGGCATCTTGATGGATCAGCGTCACGCGCCGACTAGCGCCGAGCTTCTCAGCAGCCACGCGCAACATCTGCCAGCTGTAGTCCAGGCCGATCACTTGACCCTTGAAATGCGGCACACATTCTAACAAGTTCGGCAGACGCCCTGTGCCTGTCGCTACGTCTAGGATCAGCGGCTTGGGCACAGCACTCAGCGCTTTTGCTAGCGGCACTGCCAGGGTCTGCAGTTCCCATTCCTGATCAAACTGCTTGAGGCGATCGTAGCGCCGCGCGTACAGATCGTAGAGCGCGATCACGACGCGCTTGCCAAGATAGACGCCTTCTGTGGCAAGCAGCAAGTACCAAACTGCTGCGCCTAGCAAGACGACAGTGACGCCGATCCACAGCGCGAACATGGCCCTAGCGAATGACTATCGGCAAGCTGGCAGTCGTCGCCGTTTGGCCAAGAGCGTTGATGGCTTGTGCCCAGACCAAGCCGCGCGGCACGCTGCTGAAAGGCATGGTGTTGAAGATAATGCCGACGCCATCGTTGAAGTTGCTATCCTCGCCAAGCAAAATCGGCGCGTTGCCAGGCCGTTCATCGACAAAGTAGAACAGCACTTTCGTGGCGTTGCTCACGCCCGAGACGGTCAGCAGCACTTGTCCGAGCGGCAGGATGCGCACGGCAGGCTCAAGCGGGTCGGGCTGCGAAGGCGTCACGCTCAGCGCGCCAATGGTCGGCGCGAAGGCGGTATCCGTGAAGACGATCAGGCGTGGCGTCTCAGCGCTTTGGTTGTTCGCCGCGGTTGCCACTGCCCATAGCTGCGCCGAGAGATTGCCTGCGGTCACTAGCCACTGCACTGCAAAGCCGTTTTGCGGCGTGGTGCTCTCGCCGATCAGCACAGGCGCGCTAGTGCCGATCTGCTGCAGATAATAGGCGACGCGCACAGCGCCGCTGACGCCCACAGCGCGCAGCGTGACCATGCCCGTTGCCACTTGGAACTGCCCTGCGCCGCGCTGGACGGATGGCTCAATGGCGACGCTGCTGATGCTCGGGCCGCTCGGCGTTGGCGTGAAGGGCGCTGTTGGCGTGATGATGGCAGGCTGGCGCGGCACGCGCAAGGCTTGACCGACGAAAATGACATCGGGATTGGTCAAGCAATTGGCTTGCACCAATGCTGCCACTGTAGTGCCGCTGCGCGCGGCGATGTTAGCTAGCGTATCGCCTTGCCGCACGAAGTAGATTGGCCAAGCCGTGTTTGGCACGCAAAGCGGCTGTGTCGGCGCGATGAACGGCGGCGTGTTTGTGGCCAAGCGCAAAGTCGGCGTGGCGGTCACCACAATCACAGGCGGCGTCACGATCACGAAAGGCGTTGGCGTCGGCGCTGTTGAGACGCCTAAATTGCAGGCGAGCGCTGCTAAAGTCAACATCAGCAGGCTCAGCAAGGCGCGTCCGCTGAGTGCAACCTGAGAGTCAATTTTACGCCGCATCGATTCACACTCCAACTCATCTATGGCTATGAGAGCAGACGGTTGCGCCGTAGCCATTGTTCTGTGCGCGCCATGCCTTCCTCAAGCGTGGTGCGCGCCTGCCAACCGAGCTGTTCAGCTGCTTTTGCCATGCTGTAGGTCGCCTGATGGTCTAGCATGCGCAGGTAGCCTGCCAGGTCAAAAGGCGTGCCGCGCAAGCGCGTTAGCGCCGTCACTAAAGGCGCAAGGCTCATCAGCAGCGGCGCAGGAATCTCAAGGCGATCCGAGCGACCTGCCATGCGCGCATAATAGCCGAGAAATTCCGCCCACGTCGGCGCAGGGTCAGGCGCGGCGTTGAAAACCTGGCCGACCGCGTTTGGATGTTGCGCTGCGTGAATGAGCAGATCGCACAAATCGGCGATGTAAATCGGATGCGCCTTGCCGCGTCCGCCGTTGACGAGTGGCATAGGCAAGCGTTGGCACAGCTCATACAGCCGCTTTGACCAGAATAGCGAGCCTTCGCCATAGACGTAAGCAGGCCGAATGACGGTCAGTGGCATGCCGCGCTGTGCAGCTTCGCGCTGCACAGCGCGCTCGCCAAGCGCCTTCGAGAGCGCGTAATAATCGCTCTGCGAAGGGCGCAGCGGCTGATCCTCGCGCACCAGGCCTTGCACATTGAAGCCATAGACGGCTATCGTGCTGACGTGGACGAAGCGCTCGCAGCCTGCCTCGCTAGCCGCGATCACAGCGTTTTGCGCGCCAAGTACGTTCACATTGTAGGTATAAGCAGCGCTGCCTTCCATAGCCGCAGCTACATGGAAGACGACCTGGCAGCCTTCGGCCAACTCAGTCAGCCGCCTGCGATCCTGCACATCGCCGCTGACCACTTCAGCGCCCAGCTCAGCGAGCGCAGCGCCCTTGTGCAAGGCGCGGCACATGGCGCGCACAGCGATGCCGCGCTGCAGCAGCTCCGCCGTCAAGGCCGAGCCAATGAAGCCATTTGCGCCTGTCACTAACGCTTGTCGCAAAGTCATCTCACGCCATACTGCATCGCTCAGTTAGCTTAAGTTTACCACAGCCGCGCCTGGCTTGCGTAGCCTCTTCAGCTGCGAAAAGGTGCATCAATCTGTTAAAAACGGCCTCTGAAGCGGCGCGGCTGTGGTACAATGGCCAGCGTGCAGGGCATAGCAGTGAGCCTTTGGCAGCCATCTTGTGTAGATAAGGCGGAAATTTCATGATGAGGCTTGGCGAATGAAGCGCTGGCAGAGCCTGATCCTCGGCGTAGTCATCAGCGTCGCGACGCTCGCCTACGCGCTGAACGGCAACGATCTCTCGAAAATCGGCGATGAATTGGCGCGCGGCAACTACCTCTGGATAATTCCGTGCAGCGCGTTGATCGGGCTTGGCTTGTGGTTTCGTGGCTTGCGCTGGCGCTTCCTGCTCAATGAGCGCATCACGGCGCTGCACAGCTTCCATATCACTAACATCAGCTATTTTCTGAACGCCTGGCTGCCGCTGCGCCTGGGCGAGGTCGCGCGTGCCTATTTGGTCACGCGCCTGAAGCCGCCAATCGCCATGTTCACAGCGCTCAGCAGCGTCGTGGTCGAGCGCCTGATCGATCTCCTGGCCGTGGTCATTCTCGTGGTGCTAGCTGTGTTGTTGACGGAGGTGCCCAGCGAAGTGCAAGCCAGCGCGCAGCTGATCGGTGTCGTCTCAGTGCTGGGAATCTTTGTCTTGGCGTTCTTTGCGGCGCGCAGGCAGCTGGCGCATGCCATCTTGAGCGTTTTCCTCAAGTTTCTGCCATTCCTAGAGCGGCTGGGCATGCGCAGCTTGGTCGATAAGGTGCTGGACGGCATCGCGCC
>RFIM01000099.1 GCA_003695215.1 Chloroflexota bacterium | reverse complement strand
TTACGTGCCGACCGAGTGGCGCCTTCAAGCCAAACACAACAGGCAGGCCAGCCAAGGCGCACTTGAGCCCGAGGCTGCAAAACGCCTGACTGAGCAACTGAGGGAACACATTGAGCGCGGCAATGCGCTCTATAGAGAAGCACTAGCGCTCGGTGTGGCGCGCGAGCAAGCGCGCTTATTCTTGGCAGGCTTCAGCGTCTATTACACAGGCTATGTGACGCAGAACCTGCATAACCTGCTGCATTTCCTGAAATTGCGCATGGCCGATGACGCGCAGTACGAAATCCGCGCCTATGCGCAGGCGCTCTACGCTGAATTCGTCAAGCCTTTCGCGCCGACCATCTGCGAGGCCTGGGAAAGCGCTCAGAGCGCCAGCTAGCTGCGCAAGCTTTCCAAAACCTCTAGCACAGCTTGCTCAGGCACGTCCTCTCGAATCTCAGGCTGAGCGATGCCACGCAAAAGCACAAAACGTAAGGTCTGGCCGTGCCGTTTTTTATCAGTGCGCATCGCGGCGCGCACCGCGCTCGGCTCAAAGCTGCAGCGCGTCGGCAAGCCAATGGCACCGACCAACTGCTCGACGCGCTCGGGCAGGGCTGCATCGCACAGGCCCATAGCCCGAGAGAGCCGTGCTGCAGCCACCAGCCCAAAACCGACTGCCTCGCCGTGCCGCCATGTGTAGCCGCTGACCTTCTCCACAGCGTGCGCGAAGGTATGCCCAAGATTCAGCTCAGCGCGGATATTCTGCTCATACGGATCGCGCTGCACATAATCCACTTTGATCTGAATGGCACGCTTCAAAACTTTGACGAATTCCTTGTTATCGCGCTGATAAAGCGCCGCGTCTAGCAACGACTCATCGCGCAGCAGGCCTGCCTTGATGATCTCAGCCGCGCCACAAATCCACTCGGCCTCGGGCAGAGTCGGCAAGAGCGTTGGATCGACCACGATGAAAGCAGGTTGCTTGAAAGCGCCGACCAAGTTCTTGCCTTGCGGCAAATCCACGCCGACCTTGCCGCCAATGCTGGCATCTACCATTGCCAATAGGCTGGTCGGCGCTTGCACAAAGGCGATGCCGCGCAGGTAGGTCGCTGCAGCGAAGCCTGCCAGGTCGCCGATCACGCCGCCGCCGAGCGCGATGACCGTGCCATGCCGATCGATCCCATGGTCCAAGAGCTTGTCATACAGCGCGCGGACGCTCTCAAGCGTCTTGTATTGCTCGCCATCAGGCACGGCAATCAGCGGGACGCCCAGCAGCGCTGAGAGCATCTCGCCGTACAGCGGCGCAATGGTCTGGTTGGTCACAATGACCGCTTTGCCATTCAAGTTGTGGAGCTGCAGCAGCGCATCGAGCGTTTTGAGCGCTTTATCGCCAATGTAAATGGCGTAATCGCCTTGTGGCGCTCGCACGGCGATTCGCTCTGGCACAGGAATCTCGCTGAAAGTCACAGTAGGCTCTCCTGCACGCTTTTGCCTTCCTTGATGTTGCGCGCCAAGACCAGGATATCGTGCGCGCTCTGCCTGGCGCTGAGCGTCTCGGCGCCGAGCATCTCAGCGATCTCATCCACACGCGCGCGGTCGTTTAACTCGGCGATCAGAGCGATAGTGCGCTCGCCATTGTGGCGCTTGCTGACGCGAAAATGCTTATCGGCGAAGCCTGCAATATGCGCCAAGTGCGTCACGCACAGCACCTGATGCCCTTCTGAGAGCTTCCACAGCTTCTGACCGACCACGCTGCCAACTCGTCCGCCGATGCCTTGATCGATCTCGTCGAAGATCAGCGTCGGCGTGTGATCAGCGCGTGAGAGAACCGTCTTGAGCGCCAACATGATGCGCGCCGTCTCGCCGCCGCTAGCTACCTTCGCCAAAGGTCGCAGCGGCTCGCCACGATTGGCAGCCAGCAGGAATTCGACCGTATCAATGCCTGTCGCATCAAATTTCAGGCGCCGCTCGCCAACGAAGCAGCCGTTCGGATCGTCTTCTTGCCTCAGGCTGACTTCGAAGCGCGCGCCGTCCATGCGCAGCTCAGCTAGCTCACGCACCACACTAGCGCTCAGTTTTTCAGCGGCTTGGCGGCGTGCCGCGCTGATCTGTGCGGCGCGTTCGCCAATCTTGTGCAGCAGCGCCTCTTCCTCAGCCTGAAGCTGCGCAAGGCGCGCCTCGCTGTGCGTGATGTGCTGCAGCTCGGCCTCGCAGCGCGCTGCAAAAGCCAGAACGGCCTCAAGGCTGCCGCCATACTTGCGCTTCAGGCGATTGAGCGCGTCTAGCCGCTCTTCAACTTCGTAAAGCCGATTCGGATTGTGCTCGATGTTCTCAATGTAATGGCTGAGCGCGCGCGCGATATCCTCGACTTGCGCTACAGCGCTTTCCGCACTGGCCGCGTGTTCAGCCATGCGCGGATCGAGACGCGCCAACTTGTGCAGCAGCGCCGCGATCTGATTGAGCAGGCTGAGCGCGCTCGGGACGTCGTCGTCGCTATCCAGCAGGCGTGACGCTTCCGCGCTCAGCGCCGCGATCTGCTCGGCATTGGCCAGCCGCTCCGATTCGGCGCGCAAGGCGGCTTCTTCCTCAGGGCGCGGCGCCACAGCCCGAATTTCCTCCAGCTGGTAGTTGAGCATATCGATTCGGCGCGCCAACGCCGCTTCATCCTGCTGCAAATGCGCAATCTCGGCGCGCAAGGCCGATAGCTGGCCGACCAACTCAGCCAGTTGCGCGCGCGAGACTTCCAAGCTGGCATAGCGATCGAGCAAGTACAGATGCTCAGGTGTGCGTAGCAAACTCAAGTGTTCGCCTTGTCCGTGAATATCCACCAAGCGCTGCCCGATCTCGCGATGAAACTGCAGGCTGACCGTGCTGCCATTGATGCGGCAAATGTTGCGGCCGTTGGCGCGCAATTCGCGCGTCAAGGTCAGCTCATCGCCGCTCAGCTCGATGTGCTCGGCATTCAGCAGCGGCATAAGCGCCGCTTGCAAGTCCGCTGAGAGCTTGAAGACGGCTTCCACAATGGCGCGCTCGCTGCCAGCGCGTATAAAGTCCGAGTCGGCGCGCCCGCCTAGCACTAAATCCACGGCGTCGATGATGATAGACTTGCCGGCGCCTGTCTCGCCTGTGATCACGTTGAAGCCTGCGGCGAATTGCACTTCAAGGTGATCGATGATCGCGAAGTCCGTGATGCGAAGCTCACTCAGCATAGGATTCCTCAGCTTAACCTGCCATAGACTGCCAAGGCGCACAAGCCTGCGTAGAGCGCGATAGGCGTCAGCTGCTGAAAAGCGATCGCGCCAATGTCCACGCCGTGCGGCAGGCGATCCGCCAAAGCGATCAAGCGCAGCACCTCGCTGAGCGTGCCGAAATTGGCGATCAGCGCCGCCAACAGCACAGCCACAACAGCCAATTGCGGCACGTAGCGCCCGCGTTGGCGCAAGGCAGCGCGCCAAGCTAGCTCGCCAATGGCAGCGCCTGCAGGCAGCGAAAGAAAGAGCGCGCCGAGCAGAAATAGGCGCGGCACGATGAAACCTGCCACAAGGCTGAGCGCAAAAACGACCGCCACAGCCACAATCTGCTGGCACAGCGTCGCCTTGTAGAATTTGCCCTGGTGGGCGTAGACGCACTCGCGGCAGCGATAGCCGACTTCAGTGCGCACGGCACAACGCGGGCACATGTAGCGCCCACAGCGGTTACAACGCAGCGCCGTCTCGATATCGGTATGCACGGCGCAGTAGGTTTTCTCCTCCACAGGCGCGTGGTTCGGCGCCGATTCTCTCACAGTCCTCTCTCCTGCGCAGAGCGGCGCGGCGAAAGGCGCGGCTCCATGCGATCTAAGAGCGAGCGGTAGAAATAGTTGCGCTCGCGCAGGCGCACAAAACGGCTGACATGCTGACTGGCATAGACTTTCACCGAGTCGTTTGGCACAAGGCTGCACAGGCTCTCGCCATCGAGCGTCAACGTGACTTCAGTGCTAGTGCGCTCTGAGACAACCACTTGGATGGTCGCGCCTTCGGCTAGCACAATCGATCGGTCGAGCGTCAGGTGTGGCGCTACAGGCACCACAAGGATGTTCTTCAGCGTCGGTGGCAAGATCGGCCCGCCAACGGCCAAGGCGTAGGCTGTTGAGCCTGTCGGCGTGGCAACGATCAAGCCATCAGCGTTGTACTGAGTCGTCCAATCGCCATCGATGAAGGCGTCCAGCAGGATACTTTTGGCAACGGCGCCGCGGCTGATGACCACATCGTTGAGCGCGTCGCCCTGCGCAATGCACCTGTTCTCATGCCATGCCTCAGCATGAATCATCATCCGCTCTTCGATCCAGAAGTGTCCGTTCAGCAAGTCGCCCAGCAAGATATCCCATTCGTGCAAGCCTGCCTCAGTCAAAAAGCCGACATGGCCTACGTTGATGCCGAAGACAGGCACCTTGAATTCAGCGCAGACGCGCGCTGCGCGCAACATACTGCCATCGCCGCCAATGGCGATCACCAAGTCCGACTGCGCGACCAGCGGGCGCACTGAAGCCGCATTCCAGACTGGCTGGCACCATGTCGAGACGCTGCGCGCATTCAAGCTGTTGGCAACGGCACTACACAGCTCGCCTGTGGCTGGGCGTAGCGGATGCCCTAAGATGCCGACGCGCTGAAACATGCTGGACTCCTTGGCAGGTGAAGCTTGTCGCTTCGATTATAGCGCAAGCGCCCTTTGCTTTGCCGCTCTAATCATAGTACATCTGTTCGCTATTGGCAAGTCTGACAAACAGGCTTGAAAAGCGAAGTTGACCGTTTACAAGGCGCCGCAAGTGTGTTATGCTTACAACGATAGAGTTTACAGAGCGAGAACAGCACGTCCACACTCAGAGCATCCGCGTTTTCCCGTGAGATAGGTGAATTTGTTCAGGGCCTCACTCTGCACAAGTTGCCCACGCTAGAAGTCAGCTGCGCTGTGTTGTCAGAATGCTCGTCCGTCCGTAGCTCTATCGCCTTGTCAGTTTTGTCAGCCAGGAGAAATAGCCAGATGGCTAAGAAGTTGTATGTGGGCAATTTGTCCTACGAGTCCACACCAGAGAACGTTCGTGCGCTTTTCGCGGAGGCGGGCGAAGTCGTGGATGTTGCGATCATCATGGATCGGGAGACGGGCCGCTCGCGTGGCTTCGGCTTCGTAGAAATGGCGACCGATGAAGGCGGGCGCGAGGCGATCAAGCGCTTTGATGGTTTCGTCTTCCAGAATCGCAAGCTGACCGTCAATGAGGCGCGTCCGCGCACTGAGCGCAGCGATTTCGGCTCGGGCGGGCGTACCAGCCGCGGCAGCGACCGCAGCAGCGACCGCAGCAGCATGCGTCGCAATCGCTTCTAAAAGAGCTACCTAGCCAATTCGAGCGGCCACAGCCTTCCACACAGGAAGGCTGTGCCCTTTTCAGTACAAAACGTAGCGGCGCAGCGCGTCTAGCGCCTGCAAGGCGACCAAGTTGCGGATGGTGTAGCCATAGCGCAAGCCTTCAGGCGTGAAGCGCGCTGTGTTGCCATCAGGCGGCGCTGAAGGATGAATGCCATCTTCGCTGAGGCCATAATTGGGCGCGTTCTGCAGCGCAAGCCAGTAGTCCATCAGCGGCACATCATAGCGCTGCGCCACATTCTTGATGATCCGATTCCATTGAAGGGCGCGCTCGCCATTCCAAGCGTCATTTAGCTTAGGCGGAATGGTGCTGAGCACGGGAATCACGCCCATCTCAATCGAGATTTCCACAATGCGGCTCAGGTTGCGCTCGTAGACGGCAGGATCGACGCCGCCGGAGTCGTTCGTGCCGATCATGATCAGCGCCACAGCAGGCTTGCGGATGCGGTACTCGCAAACTAGAGGCGGCTCGTCACCGCAGACCTCAGGCGCGTTGAAGCCGTTTTGCAAGATGCGATCAGCGCCCCAGCCGTTGCCTGCCGCTAGCGAAGCATCGCCAAACGAGCTGGAAAAGCGCAGCGTATCCCACAACTCATTCTGGTAGGCGCCTAGATCGTAGTTGCCGCTGCTGAGCGGCGTCAGAAAATAGGGCGAGGCTGTGATGCTATCGCCGACTCGGGTGAAGACATGCGCACGATTGCCGAGCGCCTGCCCGCGCAAGAATATCTGGCGCGCTGTGGCGCTCACGCCGCTGATCAAGCCGCTGTTGCTGGCAATGCTGAGCGGCGCAGGCGTAGCATCCACAACCTCGCCTGTCACAGGCAGCATGGAGACATCTGCATCGCGCAGCGCCGTCAGGTCGCGGAAAACCCAGCCGAAGCGCCGACGCGGGTCGTTGGTCAGGTTGACCTGCAGCCAAGTGCTATCGGCGCTGCGCCCGACGGCCTGAAAAGTCACTGTTTGGTCGAGCCTGCCCAAAATTCTGCCAGCAGTGCCAGGTGATTCGCGCAAATAAGGCTGGCAGGTATCGCAAATGCGCGACTCAATAGCGCCGCCAATGGCAGCCACAGGCAGCGGCGTCATGGATGGCAAGACGGGCGAAGGTAGCGGCGTCTCGCTAGGCAACAGCGTTTGGGAAGGCGTCGGCGTGATGGTCGCTGTGGCGGTGGCTGTTGGCGTCAGGCTTGGCGTTGGCGTGGGCACAAAGGTTTGGGCAGGCGGCAGGATCAGGATCTCGAAAGGCGTCGGTGTGGGCAAATTGAGCGGCGCGCTGTTGCACGCGCTCAGCAACAGCAATAGCGAAAGAGCTTGAAGGGCGCGTCTCATGCTCGAGCTAGCTCCGAACAGTATTGTAGCGCATTGCGCCAGACCGCGCAATGCAGACTCATGTCTCAGAGCGCAGCCAAGCTAAGATGCGCTCAAGCTCGGCGGGCAAAGGCGCTTGGACGCGCACGCGCGCGCCTACCAGGTTCTGAAAGCTGAGCGATTCAGCATGCAGGAAGTGCCTGCCTAATTTGAGAGTTGCCTTACGCCGACCGTAAACCGAATCGCCCACGATTGGGCAGCCGATGAACGCCAAATGCACGCGTATCTGATGCGTGCGTCCGGTTTGCGGCAAGACCTCCAGCAGCGTATGCTGAGCGAAGCGCTCCAAGATGCGAAAATGCGAGATTGCCTCGCGCCCGCCGCGATTAGTCGGCACAATCGCCATGCGCTTGCGCTGAGTCGGATCGCGCCCGATAGGCGCGTTAATGATGCCGTCGACTGTGTTTGGCGCGCCATCTACCAACGCTAAATAGCGCTTTTGGACGGATCGTGCTGCAAACTGCGCCATCAAGTGTAAGCGCGCTGCTTCGCTGAGCGCCACTAAAATGACGCCTGAGGTATCTTTATCCAAACGATGGACAATGCCTGCCCGATTCTCGCCGCCAACAGCCGCCACTTGCGGGAAGTGCGCCAAGAGCGCGTTGACCAAAGTGCCGCGCCTGTTGCCCGC
>RFIM01000098.1 GCA_003695215.1 Chloroflexota bacterium | reverse complement strand
GAAAGCGATCCACGCGGCAGCTTTCAGCTGCGCGGCCAGATGCTCAAGCGCTTCAGGCGTATCTATCACGTGCGTCCTGAAAGTCTGCTCGGCAGCCGTCAGTCTCGGATCGTCCTCAGGTTCGACGCTAGGCGGGCGCGGCGCAGTTGCCTCAGCCATGAGCGCCAACTGCTTGCTTTTAGGCTTGGCAGGCTGCTGTGCCTTCAGACGACGTATGAGCGAGAGGAATTCTAGCTCGTGGAAAAGCGCTAACACGCGCTGATGATCGTAATCCTGTGCCACGCAACGCGCTAAATCAAATGGGATATCCAGGTCAGTCTGAATGGTAGCTAATTCACGGCTCAGGAAGGCGCTCTCGCGCTCTTGGATCAGCTTGGCGCGCACTTTCTCAGGAATCTCGGCTAAGTGCGCGTAAATGCCTTCCAAGTTGCCGTAGGCTTGCAGCAGCGGCACAGCAGTCTTTGGGCCGATGCCGCGCACGCCTGGAATGTTATCCGAGCTATCGCCGACCAAACCTTTGTAATCTGGCACTTGGTGTGGCGCAACGCCGAGCTTCTCGCGGACGGCGTCCACGTCATAGTGCTTAGTGCCATTCTCGCGATCGGGCAGCTCGAGCGTGGTCAGCTCATTGACCAGCTGGAACAAGTCCTGATCGCCTGTGATGACGTGCACATGCACGCCTTGTGCGTTGGCTTGGCGCGCCACAGAGCCGATCACGTCATCAGCTTCGTAGCCTTGGCGCTCCAGAATGGGTATGTTGAAGGCCTCGACCAATTGGCGGATGCGCGTCAGCTGAAAGGCGAGCGCCGATTCCATCTCAGGGCGCTTACTTTTGTAGGCAGGGAACAGATTGTCGCGTCCGCTCAGGCCTTGATCGAAGGCGACGGCGAGGTACTGGGGCGGCTTCTCGGCGCGCAGGACATCCAACAAGGTGCGCGCAAAGCCGAAGGTCGCGTTGGTCGGCTCGCCTTGAGAAGTCCTCAGATCGCGCTGCCCGCTATGATAGTTGCGGTGCGCAACGGCATGCCCATCAACGATCACCAAACGCGGACGCGGCTCAGACATGGCAGTGCCTTCCCCAACTCTAAAACGGATGTTCACAAGAGCTAATTGTAGCCCAAAAGCGCCGAGAACTCTAGCTTTTGTGGCGCTGCGCTATAATAGCCCTGCTGAGCATAGCAAAAGGTCATGGTTGAATGCGCTTCATTCACATTAGCGATACGCACCTGGGTCCATCGCCGACTTTCACCTACAACGGCTTCAACAGCTACCGCCACCTGGAAAAAGTGATCGAGACGATCAACAGCCTGCCCTTTGCGGTGGATTTTGTGCTGCACAGCGGCGATGTGACCGAGTACGGCTCATCAGAAGAATACGCCTTGGCGCGCCGCCTGCTGGAGCGCTTGCGCTTTCCCGTCAAGTATGCGGTTGGCAATCACGATAACGGCATGTTGCTGCAAAACGCCTTGCTGGGCATTGAGTCGCCCAGCGGCCGCTACGATCACTGCTTCACAGTTGATGGCGTCCAAGTTGTGATTCTGGACACTAACAACGGCTTCGTGCCGAACGGCACGCTGACCGAGCGCCAGCTCAGCGATCTGCGCAAGCTGTGCACGCCTGAAGGCGCGCCGCTGATCCTGGTCTTGCATCATCCGCCTGTGCCGCTGGATACGCCCTGGATCGCCGAGGGCTGGGCGGGCTTTGGGCATCGCAGCATGCTACTGAACGAAAGCGAGGCTTTCCGCGCTGCTATCGCGCCTGCCCGTGAGCGCCTGCGCGGCGTCTTCTTCGGGCATATTCATCGCGCCTTTCAAGTCCAGCGCGATGGCATTCTCTATTGCAGCGCGCCCAGCACCGTGATCCAATTCGCAGCTTATCCCGAGCAGCGCGATCCGAAACCTGCGCCTGATGAGCCGCCCGCCTTCGCGCTCGTCACCCTGAACGGCGCACAGCTGACCGTCCGCCAATATGCCCTGAGCCGCCCTGAGAGCCCATAAGCCATGTTACGCTTCGTCCACATCAGCGATTCGCATCTCAGCACGCCGCAATACGCCAACTACGGTCATCAGTCTTATCCTAACTTGGAAGCCGTGATCGAGGCGATCAACAACCTGCCCTTCGCCGTGGATTTTGTGCTGCACACAGGCGATGTTGCCCAGAATGGCGCGCCTGAAGAATATGCGCTCGCCAAGCCGCTCTTGGCAAGGCTGCGCTTCCCGATCTACTATGCCAATGGCAATCACGATAATGCCGACCTGTTGCAGCGCGAGTTGGTCGGCCTTCAGCAGCCGAGCGAACGCTACGATCAGGTTTTCAGCGCACAAGGCATGCAGATCGCCATCTTTGATAGCGCCAATCGCCGCGATCACACAGGCCTCTTGACGGCCGCGCAGCTAGAAGCGCTGCGCAGGCTGTGCACGCCTGAAGGTGCGCCGCTGATCCTGGTCTTGCATCATCCGCCTGTGCCGCTAGACGCGCCTTGGATCGATCAAGGCTGGGCAGTGCCCAATCGCCCGCCTTATGGCAGCATGCTGTTGGCGAACTGGCAGGCGTTCCAGGCAGCAATAGCGCCTGCGCGCCAAAGGCTGCGCGGCGTGTTCTTCGGGCATGTCCATCATGCTCATCAGGTTTGGCATGACGGCGTTTTCTATTGCGCCGCACCTAGCACGTTCGGTCAGCTGGCTAGCTATCCTGGGCAGCTGGCGCCACAGCCGACGCCTGAGCAGCCTGCTGCCTTCAACCTGGTGAGCGTAGACGCTGAGCAGCTCACAGTGCGCCAATGCGCCGTGAGGCGCCCTAATGTACATTTGGCAGCGTGTTGAGGAAGTTCTGAATTGGGTAAACCTGCGATTGAAGCCTACCGCATCAGCAAGCAGTATCGCATTGGCGAGACTGTTGCCTACTACACCTTGAGCGAGACGCTCTCGCGCTTGGCGAGCGCGCCCTTTCGCCGTCGAAAGCGCCTTAGCGACGACACGCAGCTGTTCTGGGCACTGCGCGATGTCTCCTTCACGCTGCAGCACGGCGATGTGCTTGGCGTGATTGGCAAGAATGGATCGGGCAAAAGCACGCTTCTGAAAGTCCTCTCGCGCATCACTGAGCCGACCGAAGGGCGCGCGATTGTGCGCGGCAGGGTCGCTTCGCTGTTGGAGGTCGGCACGGGCTTCCATTTTGAGCTGACAGGGCGCGAGAACATCTTCCTGAACGGCTCGATTCTGGGCATGAAGCGCGCGGAGATCGCTCGCAAGTTCGATGAGATCGTCGCCTTCGCTGAGGTCGAGAAATTCATCGATACGCCTGTCAAGCACTATTCCAGCGGCATGTTTCTCAGGCTTGCCTTCGCTGTGGCCGCACATATGGAGCCCGAGATTCTGATTGTGGACGAAGTACTGGCCGTTGGCGATGCTGCCTTCCAGCGCAAAAGCCTGGGTAAGATGAGCCAAGTGGCCGATGCTGGGCGCACTGTGATTTTCGTCAGCCACAACATGCCGACCGTGCTGCGGCTGTGCAACGTCGGCCTGCTGCTGAGCAGCGGCCGTGTGGTGGAGCAAGGCGATATTCAGAGCGTGGTGAGCGCTTACGTGCGGCAAGGCATGGAATTAGCCGGCGAGCGGCACTTTGAGCCTGCCGCGAACGCCGATTTGGCTTTCACAGCTGTGCGCCTGCGCGACTGCCGCGATCGGATCAGCGCGCAGATCAACTTGAGCGAAGGCGCCTTCGTGGAAATCGATTATAGCGTGCGCCGCCCGATTCGCGCCGCGCAGATCGCCTTTCGGCTCTACAACAGCGATGGCACCTGCGTGCTGACCAGCACCGACTTCGATAGCGAGCCGAGCCGCTATGAAGCAGTGCATCCTGCAGGCAAATACACTGCGCGCATCTTCCTGCCCAGCAACTATCTGCGCGATGGCAGCTACTATCTTGAGCTTGTGGCCCAAGTGCCGAACGTCCGCCTGCTCGATCATGTTCAAAACGGCATCAGCTTCGAGGTGCTGGACGACGGCACGGCGATCTCGCAAGGCGGCGCGCGCCCTGGTGTGATCGCGCCTGTGCTGGAATGGCAAATTGCGGCCAAAGCCTGATTCGGCTTTTGCGCTAGAGCGATTTTTCTCTACAATATCTACCAAATGCGGCGAAGGAGTTTTCCTATGGCTGAGAGAAGTTCAGGCGATAACATAGACGATATCCGCGGCAGGCTGATGGAGGATGATCTGTTCGAATCCTTCGATGACGTGCCTGGCCCTGCTGTGCAGCGTGTAGAACAGAAGCGCATCTTCGGGCTGACGGCCGGCGAACGCATGATCCTTTCGATCATCTTCTTCATTGCCGTCAGCGTCCTGAGCATCGCTCTGCTGCTCGTGACAAACACAATCGCCATCCCTTAGGCATTGGGTAGGTAGCTTCGCCTTCATGACAACAGCATCACAGGCTACCATCCTTCTTGTGGATGACGATGATGAAATCCGTGCCACAGCGCCGCTGATTTTAACGCTAGAAGGCTATCGCGTGGTGACAGCCTGTGACGGGCAGGAAGCCTTGCAGCTGATCACAGAAGGCAAGTGCCTGCCACAGCTGATCATCAGCGATATCGCCATGCCGCACATGGACGGCTACGCTTTTTTTGAGGCAGTTCGCCAGCTGCCGCATCTGCGCACAATGCCTTTCATCTTTTTGACCGCTTTCGGCTCGCGCCAACACATCCATCTTGGGCGCGAGTTAGGCGCCGACGACTACTTGGTCAAGCCTTTTGAGCCGTCTGAGCTGCTCGCCTCTGTGCGCAGCCGACTCGGGCGCACGCAGGAAATCCGCCAACAAGTGGAGCGTGAGCTCAGCGATGTGCGGCGCATGTTGGTGCAGCTGCTCTCGCATGAGCTGCGCACGCCACTCACCTACATCACAGGCGGCTTTGAGCTGCTGGCAGAGCTGTTGGCGCAACAGAGCAACCAGGAAGATATCAGCACGAGCATCGATCTCATCCGCAGCGGCGCGCAGCGCCTGTTGCGCCTCGCCGAGCAGGTGGTCACTTACACAGAGCTGGTCAGTGGCTTCACTAAAAAGCAACTTGACGAGTTCGGCGAGGCTATCGCTCTCTCAGAGTTGGTTGAAAGCGCAATAGGCATGGCTTACCCAGAGCTGAGAGCGCGCAACATCGCTCTGGAGCTCCGCCGCGCCATCGATATGACAGCTGAAGTGCGTGGCTTGCCCAAGCTGCTCACCAACGCCATTTACGAGGTCATTCGCAACGCCATCACCTTCAGCCCTGAAGGCAGCACGATCTCAGTGCACCTAAGCCATGAAGGGCCGTTCGCCTCGATCCGCGTGGTTGATCAGGGCAGCGGCATTCTTGAGTCCGATCTGGCTTATGTGTGGGAGGTCATGGCGCAGTCCGATCGGCAGCGGCGCGAGCAGCAAGGCGCAGGCATGGGCTTGCCAATTGTGCGCCAAACCATGCGCGTGCATGGCGGCGATGCCGAGCTTGAGAGCAGCCCAGGGCGCGGCACCACTGTCACCTTGCGCCTGCCGCTGATCAGCAGCTAGGGCAACGCATATGCCCAGAAGAGCGCGATCTCAACGATTGGCGCACCTTCAGCCTGAGAGAAATCGCCGTACATAGCCTCATTCAGGCCAACCAAGCGGCAGCCCATGCGTTGGTAGAAGCGGCAGGCGGCGATGTTGGTCTGCTGCGTCTCCAGCAAGATGGCGCGCGCATCCCAGCTGCGTGCCGCGCTGACTGCCAAGTGCCACAGCCTTCTGCCAATGCCCTGCCTGCGGAAGTCCAAATCGATCATCAGGTTCCAGAGATAGGCAGTTTGATTCCAAGGCTGCCATTCCATGTCCAGCAGAGCGATGCGCCGTGTGCCATTCAATACAGCCAAGCGCTGATAAGCGGCCTCGCCGCGCTTGAAGCGCTGACGAATGGCTGCTTGTACCTCAGGCGTGAAGTCATACAAGCCGCCTTTATCGAAAGGCCGCGCTAGGCGCCGCTCGCTCAACCGCCAAGTGACCTGATAGCCCTGGCCGCTGCGCTCAAGCGCCAGAATCGTGTCTGTGCGGTAGGTCGGGCGTATTTCGGGCAGATTCGGGATGTCCTCAAGCGTCAAAGGGCGAATCTCGATGATTGGCTGATCAGCCATCGGCATGAATAGGCTCGACTTGGATAGAATAAGGCGCGTCTGATTTTAACCTGAGATGGGCTGAGTGGCTACATGAGAGCAATCAAACTGAGCTATAGCGAGCAAGGGCACGGCATGCCGCTGGTGTTGCTGCACGGCTTTCCTTTCCACAGCGGCTTGTGGCAGCCTCAAGTGCACAACTTGAGCAGCAGCTACCGCGTGATCACGCCTGATCTGCGCGGTTTTGGGCAAAGCGAAGTGACGCAAGGCACCTATGAGATGGCGCTCATGGCACAAGACGTGCTGAAGCTGCTGGATGATCTTGGCATTGAGCGCGCAGCAATCATGGGACATAGTATGGGCGGCTATGTGGCTTTGGCGCTTTGGCGCTTGGCACCTGAACGCTTCAGCGCGCTGGGCTTGATCGCCTCGCACGCATGGGCAGATAGCCCAGCACAGCGCCAAGCGCGTGAGCAGCTGATCGACGCGATCATGGAACGTGGCGCCGTGGCTGTGATCGAGACGATGTTGCCGCGCTTGTTCGCGCCGAATCCATCTACGGATGAGCCGATTCAGGCGCAAGCGCGCGATATGATGCGCTCAGCCAGCGCAACCAGCTTGATAAACGCGCTGCGCGGCATGCTGCAGCGCCCTGATAGCAGCGACCTATTGCCGCAAATCACAGTGCCGACCTTGATCCTGTGCGGCGATTCGGATGCCATTGTGCCGCCCGAGCGCGCTGAGGCAATGGCGCGCCTTGTGCCGAACGCCATGCTGATCACTATTGAGAACGCCGCGCACATGCCCATGTTGGAACAGCCGCAAGCAACGGCGTTAGCAATACGCACCTTTCTCAGCAACCAGCGCCGCACTCAAAGCGAGAGCTGACGGGCATAGCTCTGCAAAAAGGCGCGCTGCACCTCTGAGAGCGAGTGGAAATAACAGGCGATGCGGCGCGCCTGCACGCTCAAAATGGCTTCGCGCAGCGATTGCCCATGCCGCATGAAGTAGACGTGCAGCAGCGTGCCTGTACGCCCGACTCCAGCGTGGCAGTGTAGATAGACGGGCTTGCCTGCAGCTTGCATCGCATCAATGTGATCGATGATGGCGTTCGCTTGTGCTTCGCTCGGCGCTTTGAAGTCCTCAATAGGCGCGTGATAGAGTTCAATACCCAGCGAAGCAAATAGCTCCGCTGTGAACGAGCGCCACGCTATCAGCGGATGTTCGGTCAGCGAGACAATGGCGCGAATGCCTTCAGCGTGCAAGCGCCTGATCTCATCTTCGCTCGAAGGAATTGGGCCAGCAGCCAAAACCTTTGGCACAATCCAGTCAATTTTGAACATACTCGCCTCTCAACCGCGCATAGATATCGCCTGAGCGATGCTTGATCGGATGATGTTCCAGTAACTGCATAACTGCTTCTGCAGTTGTCCACTCTGAGCGCATGAAGGCGAAGCTCTCCTTATAGACGGCATTGAATTCATAAACGCCAAGCTGCTGCAAGCGCGCCATACATGCTGCTGCTGCTGAGAGCATCTCAGGGCTATACTCAAAAGAGAGCGCCGCTACAGCCTGCGAGAGACCTTGCAACACAGGCAGCTCATAGCCTTCTACATCTATTTTAATGAACACAGGCGTACCGTGCGCTGCGATCAGCGCGTCCAGGGTGGTGACAGGCACTTTCTGTGTAGCGTACCAACGATGGTTTTCCCAGCCAGGGCGATTTTTCAAGCACTCGATCCACTCAGGCGAAAAAGACGAGGTTGCGTTGACAGTACTCAAGTGCAGTTCCAGCTCGCCTGGTGCGGCCGCTGCGCCGCCGAGGTAAAAGGCAGCGCGCGGATGCCTGCCGAAGTGCGCCTTGAGCTGCGCCATACAATCCGCTTGCGGCTCAACTGCTAGCACGCGCGCGCCAAGGCTCAGGAAGATCGCGGTGCGGCTGCCGACATTCGCGCCAATATCAAATACCAGATCGCCAGGGCGAATGAATTGGCGGTAGAAGGCGCGCGCTCTGGCTATCTGTTGGCGCTGACGCCACACATCCAAGACTTTGCGCGCTGCGCTGTATAAGCCTAGTCTTTTTAGTACGTTTCTAACGTGCTCTCGCATCGCCGAAGGTGCCTTTTGCGTATAAGATCGACTTTAGGGAGCCTTGGCGCTCAGTTTATCCATCTATGCTCACTGCAACAAGTGCTTTCTCTGACTATGAAGGGCTGCGCCTGCTGATTGTGGCGCGCAATCCTTTTGCGCGCGTCGGTCTAGCCAGTCTGCTGGCAGGGCAAGCGGCTTTACACATCGTCGGCGAGTGCGCGCCCGACTCGGATCTCGCCTCGCAGCTTGAGCGAACGCAGCCTGAGGTCGTGCTCTGGGATTTAGATTGGGAAGCTGATGCGGCTGCGCTGAGCGCGCTCAGCGCCGAGTTGCCGCCGATTCTGGCCTTGCTGGAGGACGCGGCGCTTGTGCCTGCAGTTTGGGCAAGCGGCGCACTAGGCATGTTGCTGCGCAACGCGCCGCCGACGCGCATCGCAGCGGCGCTTGGCGCTGTGGCGCAACGCCTGACCGTCCTCGATCCTCAGTTGGCGAATGCACTGCTGCCAGAGCGCGTCGCGCTCACTGAGGAAATGCTCACTAACCGCGAGCGCGAAGTGCTGCGGCTGCTCAGCGAAGGCTTGGCTAACAAAAGCATCGCCATGCGGCTCGGCATCAGCGAAAATACTGTAAAATTTCATGTGAACGCGATCATGAGCAAGCTCGGCGCGCAAAGCCGCACTGAGGCCGTTGTGCGCGCTGCACGCCTCGGGTTGATCGCGCTCTAAGGGATCGCAATTTGCCACTTGCCATTTTTTCGAAGATGGACGTATAATTTGATTGGACCGATTAATCAAATTGATCATACGATTGGCGTGAGGCGATGAGCTACCGATTGGACTCAGCGCTGCTGAACTACATCATCGAGCATAACCTACGCGCAGGCGCGCAACTGCCGCCCTTGAACGAACTGAGCGCCCAGTTGGATATCAACGTCGGCAAGCTGCGCGAGCAGCTGGAAGTGGCCCGCGCGCTCGGCTTAGTGGATGTACGGCCGCGCACAGGCGTACGCTTTCGCGGCTACGATTTCCTGCCTGCTATACGCCTGAGCCTGCTCTTCGCCCTAGCTCTGGACAAAAGCTACTTCGTCGCTTTCACCGAATTGCGCAATCACCTTGAGATCGCCTTCTGGCACGAATCAGTGGCACGCCTGACCGACGCCGACAAGGCCGCGCTGGGCGAACTGTGCCGACAGGCCTGGCAGAAGCTGAACAATCAGCCGTTCATCCAGATCCCGCATCAAGAGCATCGGAAGTTCCACATGGGCATCTTTGCGCACCTCGATAATCCTTTCGTCAAAGGCTTATTGGAGGCGTATTGGGAAGCCTATGAGGCTGTGGAGCTGAATACCTACGCAGATTTGGCTTATTGGCAGGAGGCTTGGACTTATCACGAAAAAATTTTGAAGCATATCTTAGAGAACGACGCAGAAGCAGCATTGCAGGCTTTCATTGAGCATACGCAGTTGCTGCGCCATCGGAATGGCGCTAATGCGCCAACTAGCCCTTTCTTGAGTGAACCGACACAACATGCAGGATGAGATAAGGTTAAGGAGCAACGAATCTTCTATGTGTGCAGTTGAACTGACCACTGATAAGCGCACTGAGGCAGGTGTGCTGGTCAATGATTTCGCCATTGTGGCGGCTACTGTCAACGGATCGGGCAGCCAGACGGCGAACAACACGCTGGTGCGCGCCTTGTTCAAAATGGGCATTCCTGTCAACGGCAAGAATCTGTTCCCATCCAACATCTATGGCTTGCCGACCTGGTATACCATCCGCTTGAGCAAAGATGGCTACATCGCCCGCCGCCCTGATTACCACGTGCTTGCGGCCATGAATCCCAAGACGCAAGCCGAAGATATCGAGAAGTTGGCCAGCGGCGGCCTGTGCATCTACCCTGAGGAATGGAAGCTCAAGCCGACGCGCTCGGATATCACCTACGTGCCGATGCCCGTGCGCGAGATGGTGAAAGAGAGCGGCGCGCCGCCTGCGTTGAAAGAATACGTCGCCAACATGGTCTATGTCGGCGCTGTCGCCGAGCTGCTCGGCATCGATCTGGTTGAGATCAAGAACGCGCTCTCATACTTCCTGAAAGGCAAGGCCAAAGCAGTCGATCTGAACTACTTCCTGGTCGAGAAAGCTGCGATGCACGTCCGTGAGCATTTTACCGACCTGCCGCGCAATTTCCGCGCTGAGCGCATGGATGCCACGCGTGGCAAGGTGCTGATCGAAGGCAATTCGGCGGCGGCGCTCGGCGCCATTTTCGGCGGCGTGAGCGTGGCAGCGTGGTATCCGATCACGCCTTCGACGAGCATGATCGACGCGCTGATGGACTATGCCAAAGAGCTGCGCGTTGAGCCTGACGGCAAGAAGACTCTAGTCGTTGTGCAGGCGGAAGATGAGCTGGCTGCAGCGGGCATCATCATCGGCGCCGGCTGGATGGGCGCACGCGCGCTGACGGCAACTTCGGGCCCTGGCATCTCGCTGATGGCTGAGTTCAGCGGTTTGGCGTACTTCGCTGAGGTGCCGTGCGTGATTTGGGATATTCAGCGCATGGGCCCAAGCACAGGCTTGCCAACGCGCACCTCTCAGGGCGATGTGCTTAAAGCGTACTATCTCAGCCATGGCGATACGCGCCATGTGGTGCTGCTGCCTGCCAACATGAAGGAATGCTTCGAGTTCGGCTGGCGCGCTCACGATCTGGCCGATCGCCTACAGACGCCGATTTTCGTGCTGAGCGACCTAGACTTGGGCATGAATCTGTGGATGACCGACCCGTTCGATTATCCCGATCAGCCTATGGATCGCGGCAAGGTCATCACCTACGAAGACCTTGAGAAGTTCGGCACATGGGGCCGCTACAAGGACGTAGATGGCGACGGCATCGGCTATCGCTCGCTGCCAGGGCAAGGCCCTGCTTACTTTGCGCGCGGCACAGGCCACACTGAGTATGCTACCTACAGTGAACGCCCTGATGACTGGCAGAAGAACTTGGATCGGCTCGCCCGTAAGTTCGAGACGGCGCGCCGCATTGTGCCGAAGCCGATCAGCCAGCTTGAAGCGCATGCAACATGCGGCATCATCGCCTACGGCTCGACCGATGCGCCTGTGGCCGAAGCGCGCGATCTGCTCAAAGCGGCAGGCCTGATCACCAGCTATCACCGCCTGCGCGCGCTGCCGCTCGGCGAGGCCACGCACGAGTTCGTCGGCCTGTATGAGCGCATTTACGTCGTTGAGAACAACTATCTCGGGCAAATGGCACAGCTGCTCAAGATGGAATACCCTGACCTGGCCGACCGCATCATCTCGATCAGCCATTGCGATGGCCTGCCTCTGACTGCCCGCTGGATTGCTGATTCGATCCTAGAGAAGGAACAAAAGTAGCCATGACTGCTCGTACTGCTAAAACCAACGCGCTCGGTCTGGAAAAGACCGCCTACAAAGGCGCTGAATCAACGCTTTGCAACGGCTGCGGTCACGATTCGATCTCAGCCAAGATCATTGATGCCTGCTGGGAACTCGGCTTAGATCAACGCTACATTTTCAAGCTGAGCGGCATTGGCTGCTCCAGCAAGACGCCCGCCTACTTCCTAGGGCTCTCGCACTCGTTCAATACCGTGCATGGGCGCATGCCGTCAGTGGCCACAGGCGCCACTTTGGCAAACCGCAAGCTGATCTGCATCGGCGTCAGCGGCGACGGCGACACCGGCAGCATCGGACTCGGGCAGTTCAAGCACCTGTTGCGCCGCAACGTGCCTATGGTCTACATCGTCGAGAACAACGGCGTCTATGGCTTGACCAAAGGGCAGTTCAGCGCCACAGCCGACGAGAATCAGCGCCAGAAGTACTACGGCGTGAACCATTTCCCGCCAATCGACCTGTGCCTTGAGGCGATTGTGGCCGATTGCACTTTTGTGGCACGCTCTTTCAGCGGCGATCCGCAGCAATGTCGCGAGCTGATCAAGGCAGCGCTCTCGCACAAAGGCACGGCCCTGCTGGATATCATCAGCCCGTGCGTCACCTTCAACGACACGCCTGAGTCCACCAAGAGCTACGCTTACGGCAAAGCGCATAACATCGAGCTGCAAGAGATCGAGTACATCCCGCCAGGCTTGGTCATCCAGCGCCAAGAGATCACCATCCCTGAATACGCCGAAGGCGAGACCATCGCCGTGACCTTGCACGATGGCTCGCAAATCCTGCTTAAGAAGACCGACCAATCGCACGATCCGCGCGATAAGCAAGCCGCTATCCGCTTGTTAGAGCAAGCAAAAGCCGAGCAGAAGTTCATCACAGGCTTGATCTACATCGCAGAGCCGCGCCCGACGCTCGGTGAGCTGGAGCGCATCGCCGATACGCCGCTCGCTGAGCTGCCTGAGGAACGCCTGCGCCCAAGCCGCGAAGCCTTGGCGAAAATCATGGCCAGCTTGGCCTAAGGCACACGACGCGCTTGAGAGCGCTGTGAAGCGCTCTCAAGCCTGAGAGAGCGCTATGCAAATCGATCCTGTGGCCTTGCTCTACGGATTGGTGGAAATTTACAGCCCTTCACACCAAGAGCGCCGCGCCAGCGAATACCTTGCAGCACAGATGCAGGCGCTTGGCTTTGATAACGCCTTCGTCGACGCTGCCGATAACGCGGTCGGCGTGCTTGGCGAAGGCCCGCGCGAATGCGTCCTGCTCGGTCACATTGATACCGTAGTTGGCTACATTCCGCCGCGGATCGAGGATGGCAAGCTCTATGGGCGCGGCGCTGTTGACGCTAAAGGCCCGCTAGCGGCCTTTGCCAGCGCTGCAGCCCTTGTCGGCAGGCAAAGTGGTTGGCGCATCATCGTGATCGGCGCCACTGAAGAAGAGGCGGTCACTTCCAAAGGCGCACGGCACGCTCTGAGCGTCTACCAGCCAGCTTTGGTGATCATCGGCGAGCCGAGCCGCTGGGATCGGATCACCCTAGGCTACAAAGGGCGCATGCTGCTGGATTATTGTTTCACCAAGCCGATCAGTCACACAGCGCGCCCTGAGCCAAACGCGCTTGAGACAGCGGTCGCCTTTTGGAATGCTGTGCGCGCCGACGTGGAGTCCTTCAATGAAGGGCGCGAAAAAGCTTTCGACCAGCTCTTCACGACCCTGCGGCACATCCACAGCGAAGATGACGGCTTCCACGAGACTTCCTATATGACGCTCAGCTTCCGCTTGCCGCCTGACCTGACGCCGAACGCGCTCAAGGCGCGCCTGAACGTCTACGCCAATGGCGCGCAGCTGAGCTATCGCGGCGAGGAACTCACCTACCGTTCTGAGAAGAACACGCCGCTTGTGCGCGCCTTCAACAACGCCATACGCGATGAAGGCGGCAGGCCGGGCTTCGTCTATAAGACAGGCACTTCGGATATGAACATTGTTGGGCCTGTTTGGCGCTGCCCGATCGTCGCCTACGGCCCAGGCGATTCGGCGCTCGATCACACGCCGAACGAGCATATCGAGCTGGCTGAATACGAGCGCGCTGTGCGCGTCCTAGTGCGCGTGCTGCAAAGCCTCAGCCAGATGTAGCTAATCGCCGTAACGCACGCGCAGCAGCGCCATCTTCTCGCGGAAAGACGCCCTCACAGGCAGGATCACGTGGAAGACGCTGCCCTTGCAGTTCACCTCATCGTGGCCTTCGCTCTCGACCCAAATCTCGCCGCCATGGGCCAAAACAGCGCCGCGCGCAATCGCCAAGCCTAGGCCTGGCCCGCCTGCCTTGAAAGCCGTCTTGCCACTGGAATGCAGCTGCACATCGCCAAGGCGGTAGAATTTCTCGAAGATGAGTGTGTGATACTCAGGATCGATGCCGATGCCCGTATCAGCGATCTGGACATGCGCCACGCGCTCCAGGATCGGATGATCTTCGTAGCGCAGGCTGATGCGGATCGTGCCGCCATCAGGCGTGTATTTGATCGCATTCATCAGCATGTGGTAGAAGGCTTTGCCCAGCAAGCCTGGATCGGCTTCAATATAAGTGCCGCCCTCGCCGTCGTTTTGCGCCAAATCCATCAGCAGCGTCAGGCGGCGCTCCTGAAGGGCTTCTTTGAACTGCATCTCGGCGCCGCGCAGCACTAAGGGCAAGGAGACAGGCACTGCTGCCACTGAGACTTGGGCCAGGTCGATGCGCTGTACATCGAGCATGTTGTTGACGATCTCGTGCAAGCGCTGGCTGCCATTGACGATGCCCTGGGCCATCTCGCGCAGCGTTGGATTATCGCGCACAGCAGGGTCAGTCAACATCATGCTGGCATAGCCGCGCATGATAGTCAGCGGCGTGCGCAGCTCGTGAGCCGTCACTTCGATGAAATCGAGCTTAGCGCGGTCGAGCTTTTCAAGCGTGCTGAAGGCTTTGCGCAGCTCTTCAAGCGTCATGCGGTCGTTTTGGCGCAAGCGCTCAAAGGTTTGGCGCACCATCTGCATAGCCAGATCGGCGTTGCGCTCCAGAATGGTGCGGAAGACGTCCTGATCGATCTCGAGGACGGTGGTCTCGCGCGTGGTAGTGACTGTGGCTGAGCGTGGCGCATCAGAGATGATGGCCATCTCGCCGAAGTAATCGCCGCTGGCAGCGCGCCGCAGCACCAAATGCTCGTCGCTGAGCGAGTCAAAGCGCTTGGTGATGATCACCTCGCCTTCGCAGATCAAATACAGCACCTTTTCGTAAGCGCCTTCGCGGCACAAAACGGTATTGGGCGGGTAGGTAGCTTGCCGCGCCAGCTGCGCCAGCTGGGCTAGCTCTTCGGCGCTTTGAATGCCCGGAAAGGTTTGCCGCAAAAGCTCAAGTGGTTCAATGGCCATCTGCGCCTCATCTTCGCTCGTATGCTACCATTTTAATCAGATTCGAACGTTGCGAGATGTCAAATTGCATTAGAGGCGGTTAGAAATGCGTTCAAGGGCTCAGGGCAGCTTGCCTTCAGCTGCAGCGGCGACGTGCTGCGTGCCTGCCAGGTGCGGAATGATCGCCACTTGAAAGGGCAGGTTCTGCTTGGGCAGCAGCACTTGCTGTTGTGGCAAGCGCAGATGGCGAAAGCCTGTAACTTGACCTGCTTCGTCGTAGAGCGTCGCTACCAGGCTAAGCTGTTCTACAGTCTGCTCGCTGCGATTGCGCAGCTCGCCGCTGACGACATACAAGCCTTCGGCGTAGGTGCTCTCCAGGCGCTCTACGGCCAGGTCGGGCAAAGGTTGCGCGTTGGGCAGGGCGCGCGCGATCTCTGCCACAGCGCCGCTGTATTCTGAAGGCGTTTGCTCAAACTGCGCGCCATAAGGCGTGCTTTCATTGGGCAGCAGGTAGTGGCGCGCCGTGGGGACTTCGCGCATCGCCAAAGCGTTGCCGAACTGATCCACAAGGTAGATGCGCACGATCATCTGGCTGATCGGCTCGGAAAGCGGATTGGAGAGGCTGCCGAGGCACAACAAGCTGCCGACGGGCGTCTCTTGGCAATGCGGCATATTGACCGAGAGCGGCAGCGGCGTTGGCACTAGGGTGAGCGCGATCAGCGTAGCAGGGTTGAAGGTCGGCGTGCGGCGCAGGCGCGGCGTCGACGTCGGGCTGGCTGTTGGCACGTTTGTCCACTTCAGCAGCGCGAGCGTTGCAATTGGCGTAGCAGGGTTAGTGGTGTTACTCTGGCTGCAACTGGCCACAAGCACGCCCAAGCAGCACCACAGCCAGACCAAACGTCGGTTTTTTGGCACGCGCAAGTCCTCGAGCATCATCTTAAGCCGTTCATGGCAATTATAGCTTGACTGCGGCTGAGGCTTACAAGCAGCCTGCTTAAGACGAGGCCGATTCAAGCGCCAAGATGCGTTCGCGCAGCAGCTCAGGCATTGGCGCTTTGCTGCGCGCCTTGTAATCGTACATCACGACCAAGCCGCTGCCCTCAGCCGCAACTTTCGCCAACTTCTGGCTGACCACGCAGTAATCCATCATGAAGCGGTCGGCCTCAAGGCTGTGAGCACGCACGCCGACTGAGAGCTTATCTGGATAAGTCAGCGGCGCACGAAAACGGCACTGCAAAGAAGCCACGATCGGCCCCACACCGACCGCTTGCATGTAATCCAGCATCTGGATGCGTTCGAAATAGGCGATCCGCGCGCTCTCAAAGTAGCGGAAATAGACGACGTTGTTCACATGCCCGAAGGCGTCCATCTCGCCCCAGGCAACTGCGATCGGAATGACGACTGAGAAACCGTCTAGTAGCTCTTCCATTCTCACCTTTCATCAGCGCGATGCCGCCTAATCACCCATCTCGGCGCTCGCCTCGCTGCTGGGTTGCTCGCCCTGAGCAACGCCGGCGATGGGCAGCACAAAGCTGAAGGTCGAGCCGACGCCGACCTCGCTCTCCACCCACATGCGCCCGCCTTGCTTTTCGATCAGCTTGCGCGAGATCGGCAAGCCCAAGCCCGTGCCTTCGTATTGGCGCGCCGCGTTGTTATCCACCTGTTGAAAGGGCTCGAAGATGATATCCAGCTTATCACGCGGAATGCCGATGCCTGTATCCGTCACTGAGACTTGCACCATCGGCACGCCGTCCAGCTCGGTGCGGAAGCAGGCGATAGTGATGCTGCCTTGATGCGTGAATTTGGCCGCGTTTGAGACCAGATTCAGCAACGCTTGGCGCGTACGGAACTCGTCGCCTAGCACGTTCGGCAAGTCAGGCTCGATCTCCTGGTAAAGCCGCACGGGCTTGTCTTTCAACAAGCCGACTGCCGTGGACGCCACGCCTTTGACCACTTCCTGCATGGCGAAGGGCGCAATGGCGAATTCCATGCGGTCGGCTTCGATCTTGGCTTGATCCAGAATGTCGTTGACCAAGCCGAGCAGATGCTTGCCGCTCTCATAGATCGTGGTCAGGTCTTGCTGCTGCAGCTCGGTCAGCGGGCCGTCAATGCCTTTGAGGATCACGCGCGAGAAGCCGATGATCGAGTTCAGCGGCGTGCGCAGCTCGTGCGACATATTGGCTAGGAATTGGCTCTTGAGGCGGTCGAGTTCCATCAAGCGCATGTTGGCAGCACGGACTTCGCGCAGCAGGCGCGCATTCTGGATGGTAGCGCTCAGCGATGAGCCGAGCGTCTGCATCAGGCGCAGCCCATCGTCAGTGAAGCCATTGGTCACGTCGCGCACGGCGCCAAGCGCGCCGATGAAGTTTTCGCCCGCGTAGAGCGGCACGAGCAGCAGCGAGCCTTGCTCAGGCAAGAAGCTGCGCAGCGCCTGCACAGAGCGCGCCAGGCTCAACGCGCCTGTGCTGCGTGCCGTCTCCTGCGCCGCTGCTAGATCGTCGATCAGCAATGGCTCGTGGGCCTGAGCGAATTCTTTGAAGAAAGGCTGCGCAAATTCGTAGTGCGGCGGGATGATCAACGTCTTGCCGCTCTCGACCGAGCCATAAGGCACAAGGCGCGTGCCACTATCATCGAAGATCAAGATGGCTGCTGCTAAGGCGTTGAGCTTATCGCGCATCAGCTCGGCGATCTCGCGCAATCGCTCGGCTTGCCCTTCAGTTTCGCTGAAGGCCGCTGTGGCAGCGCGCGTGGCATCGAAGAGGAAGCGCAGCTCTTCGGCGCGGCGCACTGATGAGGCGAACAGCTCGGCGTTATCGATAGCGATGGCGATCTGACCAGCTAGGGTCGAGAGAATAGCCACGTCATCTTGGGTGAAGGCGCCGGGCGTGTTGCTTTGCACGTCCAGCGCGCCGAGGATCACGTCACGGGCGATCAGCGGCAGGGCCATTTCGGCGCGCGTATCGGGCAAGTCAGGGTTCGGCTTATGGATAGCGCGTGGATCAGCTGTATCACCGACGATCTGTGGTAGGCCAGTCGCAGTCACCTGGCCGATCACTGAGCGCGAGCCGACAGGCAGGCCGTGCCCGCGCGCCAAGAGCCGCTTGCCTGCCTCACCTGTTGAAGAGACCACGCGCGCGAACTTGCCATCAGGATCGATGCGGAAAATCTGTACGTGATCGTAGCCAAAGCGATCTTTGATCTGGTTCACGATCAGATCGAACAACTCGCTCAGGTGCAACGTGCTAGCGGCAGTCTGGGCGATCTCAGCGCTGAGCGCCAACTGGCGCGCGCGTCGCGTCGCTTGTTCTAGCAAGTTGCGGCGCTCCATGCCGATGCCGATCAGGTCTGAGATGGAGGAGAAGACTCGCATCTCACGCTCATTCAGCCGCCAAGTTGAGTCGGCGCTTATCAACAGGGCACCTAGCGGCGTTCGATTGGCGCCAAAGAGCGGGAAGGCAACTATGGCGCGCGCGCCGAACAGAAGCTCAATGGCTTCGACATCTAGGCTGAAGGCATCCATGTAGGCATGCGGCGCATGGATATCTTCAATCCAAGTTGGCTCAGGCCGTTTGATGATATCCCAGAGCGGGAATTGCTCAGAGGTGAGGCGTATGCCCGTCAGATCATAGCCATCTTCGTCACGTTGCCAAGAAGCCACTACTTCTACAGCTGCATTCCGATCTTCCCAATCGCCGCTCGTCAGGCGCAGGAGCAGAAGGCGGTTGACGAGCGGTGGTATGGCGTAGTTTACGATGGCGCTCAGTTCATCGCGCGCTGTGGCGGCGTTGGCGATGGCACGCGTGGTCTGATACAGCACAGCCGTCTCTTCAAGCGAATCTTGCGTCTGCTGCACCAAGACGAAGTTATCTATCGAAATAGCGGCTTGGTCGGCTAGCGTCACCAGCAGTTGTTGCTCGGTATGGGTGAAGCGATGTGGCTCATCGTAGGTGATGATGACGCGCCCTCTGACTTGTCCCTTAACCGACATCGGCACAGCGGCCTGCGCGCTGAAAGCGCCAAGGTACAGCAATGGCTGGATGCGATCCAGCAAGTTTGGATCGGCATCTTGGACGTCTTCGATGAAGTATGGCGGCAAGTCCAGCAAATCCCAGTCGCCTTGCATCAGCGGGGTATCAACTTGCACTGCCTGCGAGCTGGGATCGTCGGCGCGCCAGGCCAAGACCCAGTCTATGCGCTGTTCGCTCTCGCGCATGCGCAGCAACAGCACGTCAATGCGGCTGGGCGCGAGCTTGATGAGTTCATCGCGCAGGGCCGCGACAGTCGCCTCGATTGAGTCGGCTTGGCGGATGTGCAAGCTCGCCTCGAAGAGCAGCGTGGTCGTCTGCAAGGCTTGGGCAGTCTCCTCAGCCAGGCGGGCGGTCTCGCAAGCGGCGGCGGCTTGGTCGGTCAGGTTGCTGAAGGCGCGCCGCTCCTCAGAAGAGAACGGATGATAGGTATCGTAGCCAACGCACAGCCAGCCAGTGATCTGGTTGCGCGCGCGCATCGGGAAGACGCCAAGCGAGACGATCCCGAGCGCCTGAATTTGCGGATCGTTGCTGAAGGTCGGATTCTCGTGGATGTTGGTATCCACGAAGGCTTCTCGCGTCAGCAAGGCGCGCGGCAAAGGCACTGTGGAGTCGTCCGCCAAGTCTACAGTGACGCCATCAGGCGAGCGCCAAGCCGTGTAGATCGGCCCGAATTGATCATTGCGGTAGAAGATGACGTAGAAGTGAGTGGCCGCGAACTCCTCGACGATATGCCGTCCAATCACGTTGAGGATGCCGTAAATTTCGTTCTCGTTAGCCACACGGCGGCTCACTTCATAAAGGCTAGTGGTCTCGCGCAGGCTCTCTTGGAGCACGGCTTCCAATTCGCGCAGCTCGGTCACATCTTGGTAGACTGCCACAGCGCCGACCACTTCGCCGCCGCGCAGAATTGGCACGGCGTCCACCAGCAAGTCGGTGCGATTGCCGTGGCTATCGATGAGCGTCATATCCTCAGCGCGCACAGGCTCTTGATTATCTAAGGCGCGGAAGATGGGCTGCTCCTCTTGGGTGAAAGCCAGCCCTGTGGTGGTGTGGATGACTTCAAAGGGCTGCAGGCTATCCAAGCCCAGCAGCTCACGCGCCCGTTGGTTGGTCAGCACAGGCTGCCGCGTGAAGGCGTCCATCACGATCACGCCCGTCGGCAGCGTATTCAGAATCTGCTGCAAGCTCTCGCGCTCGTCCTGGACGGCATTGAACAAGCGGCGATTCTCAAGGGCGACAGCGATCTGGCTGGCGAGCGTCAAGCTCAATTGACGGTCGCGTTCGTCTATATCAGGCTGCACCAAAGAGCGACCAAGCAGCAGCACAGCATCAGTGCGATTGCCCGTCTTGATCGGCACTACGATATGCTTGCCGAAAGCCTCTGCCAGCTCGGCATCCAGGCGCTTGAGCGCGCTGTGTTGCTGTGGCTCATTGACCACGACCATTTGCCCGCCACGCAGGACTTCCGTGATGGCGTTATGGCTGCTCTCCAGCGAGACTTCGCTCAAGGACTGCAAGGGCGAATGCTTCGGGAAGTGCGCCGCGATGCGATCGGCGACCACGCCTGTCAAGGTCAGGCGCACGCTG
>RFIM01000097.1 GCA_003695215.1 Chloroflexota bacterium | reverse complement strand
GCTCAGCCGACGGGCAAGATAGGGCGGAATTTATAGCCGTAGAGCAGCACGCCGTCAGCGCCATCGGCGCGCAGCTTGCGCGTCACCATCTCCACGCGCATGCCGATCTCAGGTGCGCCGTCTAGATCAGTCAGCTGTGCCGTCACTAGCGGGCCTTCATCCAGCTTGATCAGCGCCAAGACATAAGGCGCTTGCTCTTCAAAGCCTGCAGGCGCTTCTTGCACCACAGTGTAGCTGAAGACTTCGCCCTTGCCGCTCAGGCTATAGTCCGTCTTTGCTTCAGCCGAGCATTCAGGGCAGATATCGCGCGGCGGAAAGATGAACTTGCCGCAGGCAGGGCACTTCTCGCCGATCAGTGTGTAACGCTGTGCTTTGATACGCCAATTCTGAGAGACGTGCATAGTCGTCACCCTAGTGCGAGACGCGCACTGCTTCTGAGCCGATCTTCACTGCTAGCGGCGCTTCTTGACGTGCCTCAGCGGCGCGCTCACGGCAGTTCGGGCACACTGCGCGCGGCGGGAAGTAAACCGTCTGGCAGAGCTCGCAGCGGGCCGCCTTCAATGCATAACGTTGTGCCTTCAAGCGCCAATTCTGTGCGATGTGCATGATCCTCTACTCCAGTCCAATCTTGCGTGCTTTCTCAGCACGCTCAGCTTTGCTTGTGCTTTATATCACAAATTTAGCGCCAACGGACTCTCAAAATCTCTCAGAGAGCTCGTGTTAGCTAGCAAAACCGCTCAGAAGTGGCTGAAGGAGCCTTTGCTTAAGGCCACGCTTATCAAAGCGTCATGATTTGCTAAAGGGCATTGCCAAAGTGCCTTGCTAGAATTAAGCACGTATCGGTCTAGCTTCTGGAGAGGTTTTTGAAGATGAACAGCTTTTCACGGCGTGACATGCTCAAGTTCCTGGGCGTCGGCGCGTTAGGCAGCGCGCTGATCGGTCGTATCGGCTTTGCGCCGCAGGCTGCGCGCGCACAAGGCGCGCCCGCAGCGACGCCTATCGCTTTCTTCCGCTTTACGCTCGGCGCTATGGAGCTAACGGTCATCCGCGATGCAGCGCGCCAGCAAGACCCGAGCGTTCTCGGGCGCAATGCACCTGAAGGCGGCGTTGCTGAAGTGCTGAAAGCCAACAATGTGCCTGCACCGATCACAACCACATTCAACGTGCTGGTGGCACGCAATGGCGATAAAACCATGGTCTTCGACACAGGCTTTGGCGTTGCTGCAGGCGGCGCGCTCTTGGCAACTTTGGCGTTGCTCGGCATTGAGCGCGAGTCAGTGACCGACCTAGTGCTCACACACCTGCATCCTGATCACGTCAGCGGCGCGCTGACCGACGGCGCATTGACTTTCCCAAACGCCACTTATCACTACTCGCAGGCTGAGTTTGACTTCGTGAACGGCTTGCCTGCCGATTCGCCTTTGGCTGGCGTCGCGGCGACAAACAAGGCGATCTTCGAGGCGGCGGGCGATAAGCTCAAGCTGTACGCGCCTGATACAGAGATTCTGCCAGGCGTGACGACTATTGCGGCTTACGGCCATACGCTCGGCCATACGGCTTTCCGCTTTGAGTCTGAAGGCCAGCAGATGCTTCACGCTGTGGATACAGCGCTCAACAGCGTGGTCTCATTAGCGCGCCCTGATTGGCATACCGCCTTCGACGTCAACGGCGCGCTAGCAGCTGAGACGCGCCGCCGCATCTTCGGCGAAGCCGCTCGCAACGGCACGCGCATCTTCGCCTATCACTTCCCATTCCCTGGCACAGGCTTTGTGGTCGCTGAAGGCGAAGGTTTCCGCTTCATCCCTATCATGTGAAAATTCAAGGGCGAGCTTCTCAAGCTCGCCCTTTCGCTCAGTCAGCAGCAGCGGATGACTCGCGCATGCGCGCCAACTTGGCCGCCTCAGGATCGGCGATCACGGCGCCACCGCGCACGGTTGCGCCGATGACCAAGCCTGCCGCTACGAGCACGATGTTCTTGATGATGTACTGCCCTTCTAGCGTCGGCGCGTAAGGAAAGTGCGTGAAGGTCTCGCTAGGGAACAGGAACAAGGGCGTGACCGTGCCGAGCATCTGGAAGAGCAATAACAGCAGCGTGAGGCGCATCAGCTTGCCCGTGAGCAGGCCGAGCCCGATGAGCGTCTCGAGCGTGGCCAAAAGCGGCAGTGCCAGTTGTGGCTGCACAATGCCGAACGTCAGCGTTTCAATGGTCTTGGTAGCTAGCGCCTCAGCCGGGCTCAGGCTCGGGAAGAACTTCAGCACACCGAACCACAGGAACACAACACCCAGGCCAACCCGCAGAATCATCACAGCGTAGCGCGCCATCCAGCGCGTCACTCTCACGTCAATGGCTTTGAAGAGCTGCACAGCTCGCTTCATCGCAGACCTCCGTTCACATTTTGTGCATTACTTCACAATTATAGCACAAATGCAAAGGCCCGCCAAAGCGGCTTGACTTTTGAGCGCTTCACCATAAGTTTAAGCCAGGTCAGGAAGGCAACGAGGACTAGTTGGCAATGCATCCTATCTTGAAGTCGCTCCAAGGCGGCTTGATCGTCTCCTGCCAAGCGCAGCCGCATAGCCCTGTGTACGGCGCGCGCTTCATGGCGGCTTTTGCGCGCTGCGCTGAGATCGGCGGTGCGTGCGCCATTCGCGCCAATGGCGTGCGCGATGTGCGCGCTGTGCGGCAGGCCGTCAGCTTGCCGATCATCGGCATCAACAAGCGACGCGATCCGCGTTACCCTGTCTACATCACGCCGACTTTCGCCTCAGCGCGGCAAGTAGTACGCGCAGGTGCGCACATTGTAGCCCTGGATGCAACGCATCGCCCACGCCAAGGCGGCGCTTCCCCAGAGAGCTTGATCAAGCGCATTCGTGAGGAGCTTGGCGTCCTGGTGATGGCGGATATTGATACGCTCGAAGAAGCGCAAATGGCCGAGGCGAGCGGCGCCGATATGATCGCCACGACGCTAGCCGGCTACACAGCGCAGCGCGCGCGAACAGCAGGCGCCGATCTGGAGCTGGTGAGCGCTTTAGCGGCGCGCTTGCACGTGCCCGTGATCTGCGAAGGGCGTCTGGCTACGCCAAGCGCTGTGCGCGCCGCCTTTGAGGCAGGCGCCTATGCCGTTGTAGTCGGCACTGCTATCACAAACCCGATTGCGATCACGCAAGCCTTTGTGGCAGCATTGCCTAAACGTCCTTGAGGCGGCTCACTCAGCAGCAGGTGGCGTCGGCTTACGGCGCAGCCAGTACTTGAGCAGGGCTCGGCGTACGCGCCGCCACGCCGATTCGACTTGTTTCTCTTCAGCGATATCAGGCGGCCTCGGCGCATAGCGCTCGGTGATGTAAGCGTCTGTGATGGTCATGATCGGCTGACCTTCTGCCTGCAGCGCGCGCGCGGTGCGCTTGCCGCGCTCCAGGGCTGTATCGCCTACTCCAAGCGGCACGCCGAGCTGTCGTGCAGCGCGCTCTAGGCGCGCGTAGGCGCGTCCAATCGGGCTGAGCCGATCCAAGCCGCGATACTCAAGCCACCAGATCCAGGTGACGCCGCCGAATGAGAGCAGCGCAATGGCCGCTGCGATGATGAGCAAATTGCTCAGGAAGTCGGTCACAAGCGGCGGTAATTCGAGTGGCGTGAGCGGCGGCGGCTCAGCGGTTGGCGTGGGTGTCGGGCTTGGTGTGGGCGAAGGCGTTGCGCTGACCAGCGGCGGCGGCAATGGCAGCGGCTCGGCGATATTCCCACTCGGCTCAGTCGGCGTCGGAGTCGGCGTGAAGGTCGGCGTCGAGGTGGCTGTTGGCGAAGGCGTCTGCGTGGGCGGGATGATCTCGATCTCAGCGCGATTGATCACGCTTTGGGCGGCCGTCGGCTCAAATTCAACCCAGCCTATGTTGGGGAAGTAAACTTCCACCCAGGTGTGGGCATCGCGCTCGCGCACCACGAAATACTGGTTGACAGGATCGTAGATGCCTTGTGAAAAGCCTGCAGCCATGCGCGCAGGCACGCCTTGCGAGCGCAGCATCATGATCATGGCAGAAGCATAATAGGTGCAATAGGCCTCGCGGCGCTCAAAAAGCATCCAATCCACAGGGTCGCGCCCGATCGGCGGATCGCCGAGCGCTTCTTGATAGGCGATGTTCTGGCGCAGCCACGTCTCAATGGCCTTAGCTTTGTCATAGGGCGTTTGTGCGTTAGCAGCGCGCACGATCTGTTGTGCCAGGTCGCGGGTGCGCTGCGTGATCTCAGGCGGCACTTGCAAGTACTTGTTGACGACCCAGCTTGGGTATTGCGTGCCCGCGCGCCGTAACGTCTCAGCGTCGGCGACGCTGACCGAAGAGATAGCTGAATACTGCGTGCCGCGCAAGAGCGGCTCGCCTGCCCAGAGAGTCAGCGGATCGGAAATGCCGCTGCCGCGCTCGACGAAGTCCAGCTGAATGCGCACAGGCAGGCGGATCGTCTTCAGCTGTGGCGCAGCGTACACCAGGCGCGAGGCGCCCATGGTGATCACGAAACGCTGCGTGATCTCGCGGCGGGCGCCTGCCTGCACAGGCATATGGCTCAAGGTAATGCCGCCACTGCCGATCTGTTGCTCGGCGTTAGCAGTGGTCGTCCATCGACCATTCTGGTAGGTGTCGAAAGTGCTAGACTTCCAGTAGTAGCGCAGACCGATCGGCGCGTCCACTGCCATGACGATCTGGTTGCCCAAGTTGATCGGGCCGCCTAGCTGCAGCTGATCGCCGCCGAAATAGTTGGCGGTCACTGGGCCTTGCCCTTCCAGCGAGCCGAACAGGCGATTGGCGATTTCCATCAGCCGCGAGAGCGTCTCCTGGTTCAAAAAGTTCTGGAAGCGCCGCGCATTCTCCTGCGCGTTGCCCGTCGGCAACGCCCAAGCCAAGAGCAGCGCTGCAGCCGTCACTAAGCCGCCTAAGCGGAAGACCCAGCGGCGCACAGAGCTGCGAAATGCCAGCCGCGCGACGTACCAATCGTATTCGCGCGCATCAATGTGGGAGCGAATTAGCAGCAGCAACGAGAGGAAGAGATAAAGGATGATGTAGCCATCATAGCTGCTGCTGGGATCAGTGTTGTAAACGCTGTTCATGATCAGCACGATGCCTGGCGGCAGGATGGCGCGCCAAACGCGCTCTAGGCGGAAAAGATGCCACGCCGTGTTGTGCCCTAAAAACCAGAACAGCACTGAGAGCACGAGCAGCAGCAGGAAGGGATCGAGACCGACGCCTTCAGTGAAGGCGTTTTGCAGCGCGCCGATGAATCGGGCCATCACGGCGTAAAGGCGCTCAACGATCCCGCCATCTGCTGCGAAGAATTGCACTGTTAAGACCGTGCCCAAGCCGTAAATGCTGCTCAAGAGCATCGCCAGTAATTCGCCATAGCGGCTGCGTGCCAGCAAAAAGCCAAAGATGACTGAGAGGATCACCACTGGCACGATCTGATCCAAACTGACTGCCCAGCTGCCACTTTGTACAGCAAACTCAACCGCGAAGCGCAGAGTTTGGTTCATGGCTAGGGCAGGCAGCACTATCAGTGCGCAGGCGATGATGAGCGTGGAAAAATCGCCGCGCGCGAAAATCCTTCGAAGGCTGTTGCGCAAGCGACGCCGAAAAATCGCCCAGTCGAAACGGCGCGGAGCACGCGCAGGATAGCGCAAAGTCTGCTTTCTCATATGGCTCTGTGACAGCAACAGTCTAGCGGCATTCTCTCAAGACAGCAAGGCAGGCTCATCAATCTCTAAGAGCGTGTCTAGAGCTGAGAATGCGCTAAAATCGGCACAGCAACTGCCTCAAGGGAGAGAATTCAAGATGGATGAGACGCTGAACGTGCTGGTGCTAGTGGATTTCAACGACGCGCTGATGAATCGCCTGAAGAGCCTTTCGCCGCGCTTGAAATTCACGCGCAGCCTGGCGCGCAACGCCAACGAAATTCCGCGTGAAGTCTGGGCGAGCACCGATATCTTGTACACCGCGCGCCTGTTGCCTGAGCCCGATCAGGCGCTGCGCTTGCGCTGGATTCAGCTGCACTTCGCAGGCATAGATGGCGTGATCGACTCGCCCGTCATCCAAAACCAGAATGTCATCTTGACCACAGCCAGTGGCATTCACGCCTCGACGATTGCTGAGTACACCTTCGCCATGATCTTGGCGCATGCGCGCAAGATTCCGCTGATGCTACGCCATCAAGCGCGCGCCGAGTGGTCAGAGAAGCGCTTTGAGCTGTTCTTGCCGCGGGAGCTGCGCGGCGCCACTCTGGGCATCGTCGGCTATGGCAGCATCGGTCGGGCGACGGCGCGCCTTGCCAAAGCTTTCGGCATGACGGTTCTAGCCACCAAGCGCAACGTCATGCAGCCCGTCAGCCGTAACGCGTATGAGGAAGAAGGCGTGGGCGATCCGCAGGGCGAGTGCGTCGATCGGCTCTATCCGCCCGAGGCAATTCGCTCGATGGTCAGCCAATGCGATTTCGTCCTGGTCACCTTGCCGCTGACGCCGCAGACGCGCGGCTACATCAACGCCAGCGTCTTCGAGGCGATGCAGCCGCATGCCGTTTTCATCAACGTTGGGCGCGGCGGCGTGGTGGATGAGGAAGCGCTCATCCAGGCGCTGAAGACGGGCAAAATCGGCGGCGCTGCCCTGGACGTCTTCGCGCGCGAGCCTTTGCCGCAATCTAGCCCGCTGTGGAGCATGGAGAACGTCATCATCAGCCCGCACATCGCCGGCAATACAGCGCGCTACAATGAACGCGCTGTCGATCTCTTCGCCGAAAACTTGATACGCTACCTGGAGAAAAAAGAGCTGCTCAATCGCGTCAACCTCGAGGCAGGCTACTAGTGCAGGCGCCTTGTGCGCTCGCGCCCATCAGCAAGAGCCACAAACAGTGCATTGAGAAAATACCGAACGGGTAGAAATCTACAAGGCCGATCAGCGCCAAAGCGCCGACGCCCGCCATGAGCGCCAGCCGACCGACGTCGCGCCTGAAGCGCCATGCTGCTCGCGCCCAGGCGAGCAGCGCAGCGCTCCACAAGGCAAAACCGACCGCGCCTAGCTCGCTGAGGATCAGCAGCGGCACGCTGTGGACGTTCTCGGCGCGCAGCAAGCCGCGATACGGGCTATTCACCAGCAAATCGCGCGCTTCCCACGCAAAGGTGCCAATGCCTGTGCCTGCAATTGGATAGCGCGCTATGATTTGCCTTGCGAAGGCGATGAAAATGCCGCGCTGTGCCAGGCTGATCTGCTCGACTGATTCGCTGCCGACGCCTGTGCGCGCTCTGAGAAAGGGCAGATAGGCTACGCTGAAAATGCCGAGAATTAGCGCGCTCAGAGCGCCGATCTTCAGCGCACGGTGCAGCGCCGTGCGATTCCACAGCTTGTGCCACGCTAACCAGATGCTCAAGCCTAGCGCCGCGCCTAGACATGCTAGCCACGCGGCACGGCTGAAAGTCAGGCACAGTCCGATCAAGCTCAGCACGAAGGCGATAGCACGCACTACAGCGCGCCAAGCCGACGTCGCCTTGAACAGCCATGCGCTCATCGCCAACAAACTCACTGCCAAATAGCCGCCAACAACGTTCGGATGCACGCTCAAGCCGTATGGACGCAACAAGTGTGCGCCTTCGGCTTGCAACACGCTCAAACCCTGCCGACCAGCATACAAGCTCAGCTCGCCGAGCGCGCGCAAGCCGAGATCGTCCTGCAAGCTCATTTGCCCGATCACCACGACGCTCTGCACTAGCGCGCCTGCTGCCAAAGCGCCGATAAGCGCTTGCCATGTCATCGGCGTGCAAAATGCCATCAACCCAACCGCCATGACCGCCAGAAATTGCCCTGCGCTGCTGCCCGCCACGCTCGCATAGCGCGCCCAAGTTGGCGAGAGCGCCGCCCAGGCTGCCAGCAGCAGCCCGAACAGCAGCCAATAGCGGCGCGCATCGCGCAGTGCGCTGCCCAAGCCTTCCAGGCCGAGCAGCAGCCAGCAGAGCAACGCTACGCCAATCGGCACTGTGATCAGGAAGCCGAGAAAGTATGGCTCAGAGGGCGGGCGCAGCCCTGCAGGGTAGCTCGGACGCAGCCACCACGCGCCCAGAAAGGCGACCAGGAGCAGGCAACTGCGCAGGATCAGGCGCAGCAGGCTGCGCAGTTGCCGCATCTCAGAGGCACCTCAGTTGACCCTGCCCACAAATTGCCATTGCCCTGTGCCTTGAAACTTCATGTAGTAGACCGTGCCATCGCTAGCGGAGACGAACAGCTCATCAGGCGCTGTGCCTGCTTGGTAAGTGCCGCCGTAGGCTTGGGCAGGCGCTACGGCGTAGCCGAGCACGTTTTGTAGCGGGCGCGCATCAAACCAGACTTGTGTCGCCCAAACCAAGCCGATCTGCGCAGTCGGCACGAACCTGCCAGGCGGCGGCGGCGCAATCGGCGGCGGAATAGGCACGCCTTCAACCCACGTGTTCACGTAGGCGCCGACGCGGAAATCTGCTGTCAGGATGAAGACACGATTTTGTGGTGAGAAGTAAAAGGCAGCGCCGCGCTCAAATTGCTGGAAGACCATCGCCGCGAACTGGGCGGGCTGGTTAGGGCAGATGTTGTTGGGCGGCGGCGGGCGGAAGAACCACGGAATGCGGCAGGTGATCTCAACGGCGATAGCGCGCTGCGCCCGCTGAGCATTCCGCTCGGCGATCAGGCGGAAGATGACCGATGTGCCGTAACGCTCTTCAGCTGAGAAGGTTTGCTCGCCGCTTGGCGAAACCTGCTGCCGTGAGATGACCTGACCGCGCCCATCGAGACTCTCCAGGAAGATCGTCTCTGCATCGGCTTGCCATCTCACCTGAATGCTGCTGCCTTGCGCCACGCTCAGCGCGCTTGTCTCAAAGGCGATGATGGCAGGCGGCGCAGGCGTCGGCGTGCGCGTGTTGGTCGGCGTGAAGGTGAATGTTGGCGTGTTTGTCGCTGTGTCGGTCGGTGTCGGCGTGAAAGTGGCAGTGCTGGTAGCAGTCGGCGTGAAGGTGCGCGTGAAAGTCGGCGTGTTGGTCGCCGTGAAGGTTGCTGTTGGCGTCGCCGTGAAGGTTGGGGTCGGTGTGATGCTGGGCGTCAAAGTGAATGTTGGCGTCGGCGTCGGCGTATTCGTCGGCGTCGGCGTGTTTGTCGGCGTCGGCGTGTCCGTGAAAGTCGGCGTGATGGTCGGGCTTGGCAAGACGGCAAGAGTCGGCAGAGGCGGGCGTTCGCGGCAGGCGGCGAGCGCTATGAGTAAGAAACTCAAGGCCAACAAGCGGCCAAAAAGGCGCAACATCGTAAGGTCACTCCTCAACAGGCTGAGCAGGACGACCAGCGTTCAGAGTGCGGCGGCGCTGCAAGACGTAATTCGCCAATTCCAAGTCCAATTGCCGATCGTCGATGACGCGAGTCATGGCGAGCGCAAGGCGATTCGGCAGTTCGCGGCGGCGCGCCTTCGCCACACGGTCGAGCATCACGAAATAGCGCGTCAGCTGGTTCAGGACGCGCTCAAGCGTGCGCGCCGCCTGTGCATTCGCCGCTACATCTTGTGCGATGCGCTGTGCAGCTGCGCGATTGTCCATCAGCAGCGCCACACGGCGTTGTAGCTCAGCAGCGACAGTCTGGAAGGCGCGCAGCTCGTGATCCAACAAGTCGCGCTGAGGACGCAAACGCGCAGCCAGCCGTAAGTATTCGAAAGCCTCGCGATCGCGGCCGGCCGCGATCATGGCTTCAACAGTCGCCTCAAGCTGATCCATGTGCCCTTGCGCTTCGGCAAGGCGCGCTTCAAGATCGCGCTCGTAAGCAGCGGCTTGCTCCGCATAATGGTAGAGCGTCGCCAAGCGCGCCTCAAAACCTGTCAGGAGGCTAGGCCTCTCAGGCGTGGCAGGCTTTGGCGCTTCACTATGCGAACGGCCGATCAAGCCGCGCAGCGTCTCAAACAAGCGATTCATCCGTAGAGCGCCTCAAATCGCTTGAAGTAATCAGGGAATGTCTTGGCCGTGCAGCTAGGATTTTTGATGCGCACACCGCCAAGCGCCAAACCCGTGACCGAGAACGCCATTGCCATGCGATGATCGTCATAGGTCTCGATCTCAGTCGGCTGCAGCACGGAAGGATAGATGGTCAGCGCATCGGCGCTCTCTTCCACTTGCGCGCCGAGCTTGCGCAGCTCAGTGGCCACAGCTGCGATCCGATCGGTCTCTTTGTGGCGAATATGACCGATGTTGCGAATGTGCGTTGGCGAGCTGGCGAACGGCGCAATTGCCGCCAAGGTCTGCGCTGTATCAGACATAGCGTTCAGGTCAACGTCCACGCCGCGCAGCTGCCCTGAGCTGCGCACTTCAAGATAATTGGCTGCACGCTCGACTTGGCAGCCCATGCGCTCCAGCACATCCACGAAGCGCGCATCGCCTTGTAGCGAGTCAGCAGAGAGATACGGCACGCGCACACGCCCGCCGATCAAGGCAGCAGCGGCGAAGAAATAAGTTGCGTTGCTGGCGTCAGGCTCGATTACATAGCGCTGCGCTCGATAGCGCTGCCCTGCACACACGCGATAGTTCCGATAATCTTTCTTATCAACAATCACGCCGAACTGCGCCATCATGCGCAAGGTCATCTCGATGTACGGCTCGCTGACGACTTCGCCTGTCAAGGTCAAGCTCACATCGCGGCGCGCGTAGGGCGCTACTTGCAACAAGGCTGAGACGTACTGGCTGCTATCGGTCGCCTCGAGCGTCGCTGTGCCGCCGTTCAAGCCGACGGCGTGAACCATCAGTGGGAAGGCGTCAGTTTCGCCTTCGAAGCTGAAGTGCGCGCCCAGTTGGCGCAAAGCTGCCAAAAGCGGACGGATTGGGCGTTGGCGCATGCGCGGCACGCCGTCAAAGCGATAGGTGCCGCCGCCGAGCGTCGCCGCTGCCACCAGAAAGCGCGCTGTGGTGCCGCTGTTGCCAACGAACAGGTCAGCGTAGGCTGCAGGGAAGTAGCCGCCTTTCCCATTGACCACAAAGCGCGCTGCCTCTGGCTCCGACTGCACACAGATACCCAGACGTTGCAACGCCTGGCTGCACCATTGCGAATCTTCGCTGAAGAGCGCGTTCTCCAAGACGCTCTCGCCTTCGGCTAGTGCCGCCAAGAGCAAAGCGCGGTTCGTGATGCTCTTAGAGCCAGGCACGCTGATCACAGCGTCTATCGGGCGATTCAACGGGCGAATCTCAAGGGAGGCGGGCAATTGACTCATGGGAACAGCTCTTCCTAAGGTTGAGTCGGTGTGATAGTGCGCGTCAAGCGGCGGATGATAGTCCGAGCGTTCTCGGGCACGCGCAGGGCAAGGCGCGCCGCGCCATCGAGCGTGACGCTGAGCGTCTTAGGCACGCCGACTTCGCCTGGCTGCACGCGCAAGGTCTCGCGGCGCTGCACGCTGTTATCGGCAGCGCGCACCTCGAGTGTGTATTCGCCTTGCGCTGTTGGCAAGAACTCGATCAGCACGCTGCGCAGGCGCGGCGACTCAGATGGCTGGCTCAGCTCAAAGATCACGGGCAGGTTGGCACAGCGCTGTGGCGCGTTTGGCAGCCCTGTGGTGATCTGATTCAGGTCATCCATTAGTGTGAGCAGCAGCACAGCAGCGCTGCATTCAGCATTGCCGTCCGTCTCGACACGCATTCTCAGCAGCCACTTGTCGAATTCATCGCCGCGCAGGACGCCCGCTTCCAGCAGCGAATCGTCAGGTAGGCGCGAGAAATCGACTGTGAACGGCTCGCTGCCAGTGTTCAGCGTGCGCGGCACAAAGTTGTTGAAGATGTTGGACTCAGGCGCGCGATTGTCAGGATTGACCCAAGCTGTGGTCAGGTAGGTTCCCCACCAGCCGAAGCGATAAGTGCCAATGACCGTTGTCTTGGCGCGCGGGCTCAAATTGGCAACTGTGCCGCGCAAGGCAGGCGTGGCATTCTCAGCTTCGGCGTTCGTATCAAACCAGACCCAATCGAACGGGCCTGAGTCGCTTGTGCCGTTATTCTGCAACTCAATAGCGACTGTGACTGCTTGGCCAGGCGCTGGGTTCGAGGGCAGGAAGCGCACACGGGTGATGACCAGATCGACGTTGCGTGGCGCATCAGGCGTTGGCGTGAATGTGGCGATGATAGGCACAGGCGTGCTCGGTGATGCAGGCGTCGGCGCGCTGAGGCCGCCAAACAGACTGCTCAGCAGGCTGACCAAGCCCAAAGCGACGATCAGCAATGCGGCCAAACCTAGCAGCACGCGCGGGCGCAGCAAAGCCTCGCGCAGGCCGCCGTAAGATGGGCGCTCAGTGAAGGTGCGCCGCTTTGGGAAGAGGACGCCACTTTGAGCGCGCAGGAACAGCACAGGCGTCGCCCATTCAAGGTTTCCCAGCTCGCTTTTGATGGCGCGCCGCGCTTCTGCCACAGACGCTTCAATCGGATAGCCTTCCGAGAGCGCGCGGTAGAACTCATGGGCAAAGATGCGCGCCGCTTCGTCGCTGATCGGGAATTGCATCGCCACGACAGCAGGCACGCCGCGTGCCATAATGCTTGAGGCGATGCCCGAGAACCGATTGTTGTGTACCTGGCGCGCGCTTTGGCAGGCGTTCAACACCACGAGCCGAATGCTGTTTTGTTCAACCAGCTCGCGCGCCAATTCCTCGCCACTGACAAGCTGTGTTTGCTCAGTGCGCGGCGACTCAAAAGCCAACATGCCGACCGCATTGCGCTCATCGAAGGTAGCGTGACCGATGTAATGGAAGATTTGATAGCTCACGCCGCTGCGCAGCTTGCGCTGCAAGACGATCAGCTGTGCATCATCTACGCGCTCTAGTTCCAACAAGCCGCGTTGGCGTAGATCGGCAGTTGCCTCTTGCAGGCTTCGCCACTCCGCTTCGACATCCAAGGCTGCTTGATCGCTCGGGCTGCTGATCAGCACTAAGACGCGCAGCGGCAGGCTGATCTCGACCACAGGGCGAACGTCGATCACGCGCGGATAGCGGACGATCGGCGTCTGGCGTGAGAGCGCCAGATAATCGCTCGAGGGATCGTGCAACAATTCCCAGGGCAGGTCGTAGAGCGCTTCGGCTTTATCCAAGTTCAGGCGGAGGCGCAGGCCGCGCTCAGCCGCTTGCGCACGGCTAGCCAGGTAAGCGCCGTAGATTTGCCCGCTGAAGACGGCGCTGAAGAGCTTTTCGCCGAAGACGCGCGCAGCCCGCGTTGCCTCGTCGCGCGGCACGCGCCTCGTGCCGTCGAGGATTTTGATAATCCGCTCGGCTTCGGCGGGCGTGATCGGATTCGGCACGTCCACTGTAGCTGAGCCGACGGGCGAATTCGCCAGTGTCACGCGCAGCTGATCGTTAGGGAGCGCCTCAATAGTCAGCTCAAAATCGAGGTATTCCTGCGTCGCCATAGTGCGTCGCCTTTCCGCCGCCGAGAGTCCGATTTTCACGCTGAGCGCAGATTGTAAAAAGAGAATGGCACAGTGTCAATTTATTGGCGATTATGGCGCGTGCCGTTCAGCAAAAGATGCACTACAATTGAAGGCGCGGAGGTTGATCGTATGGCGAATTTCACCTGCCCTGTGTGCGGCCAGCGTCTGACATTGGATTTTGCTACAGGCAAAGTGTACTGCAGGCACTGTGCCTACGTACGCCCTGATGAAATCAGTCAGCTGGAAGCTAAGCGCCAGGAAATTGAGGCGCGTCCACTGAGCGCACATCTGCCGCTGACCTACAAGGGTGAGATTTTACCGCGCGCCTTGGCGGCTTTCCGCACAGGGCGGGAGCTATTCAATCAGGGTAACATGGAAGGCGCTCTGGAGGCTTTCTTGCGCGCCTGTGAATATCAGCGCGATTTTGTGGACGCGCACTTATGGGTCGCCAAGAGCTCACCTAATCCTGCAGTGCAGCGCGAGCATTTGGAGATCGTCCTTGCCTATGAGCCTGTGCACACTGAGGCAATTCATCTGCTCAAGAAGTTGGATCAGGGCTTGCCGATATCCGAAAGCGTGTATGCTGAAGCGCAGCCGCAAGAGGCGCGCGCTGAGAGCGTTCAAGGGCACGCCAAAGCGCTGTTGTGCCGCATCTGCGGCGGCACTTTGAGCTTGAACGAGCGACTCGGGCTGGTTGAGTGCAGCTTCTGCGGTTTCGTTGAAGCGGAGCGAGAAAGGCGCACGGATAGCGCCAATCTGCTGATCTTATCGCTGCTGGAGCGCAAGACGCAGCCGCACCGCTGGAAAGTTGGCACTCGAATCATGATTTGCCAACAGTGCGGTGCAGAGCATACCCTGCTTGCAAACAAACTCTCGGTGCAATGCCGTTTTTGTGGCGCCACAAGCGTGATGATCAGCGATGTGCTGCGCTCATTTGTGCAGCCTGATTTCATCCTGCCTTTTCGGCACACGCCCGAGGCAGTCCGCGCTATGATCGACCGCGCCTTGCAGCGTCCAGGCCAGCGCCTGGCAAATTTGTTCAACACGAACCAGATCGCGCACATGGCCATAGAAGGCGCTTACGTGCCGTTCTGGCTCTTTGATGCCTTTGTGAAGGTCTCGCAGACGCACATTGTCCAAGGCGTGCCTATCGGCGAGAGCCAGACTTGGCAAGATATGGTAGGCAACGTGGCCATTCCTGCTGTGCAAGCGCCGCCAATGCACTCGTTGATTCAGCTAGCGCCCTTCGATATGCAGCGCGCCGTGAACTACGCGCCCAAGTGGCTGGCAGAATATCCGGCTGAGCTTTATACGCTCGATCTGGATAAGGCTTCGCTAGAAGCGCGCAGCTTGGTCACAGCGCAAATGCGCCGCAAGTATCCTTACGAAGTGACCGATCAGGCGCGCAACCAGCATGGCATGCAGGTCTCACGGGTGAAGCGCACGACGACGCAAATCACCAACATGATCTTCTCGCTCGCGCTCCTACCCGTCTGGATCGCTCAGCTGACCGAAGTCGATGGTGACATGCGCCTTGCGTTCATCAACGATCAGTCGGGCAAGGTCGTCTTCGGCGAGACTCGACGTAAGGCCACACGATAGCCTTTCTTACGAAAGATTAGCGTCTCTCTTGTGTTCTTCCTATGCGTATGGCGTATACCTGTGGGCAGATAAGCAACGCTGAGGCGCGCAAGAGAAGCATCAAGGCTGCACCTCAGGTTGCGAACCTAAAAGCTAGCCCAATAGGAGGTATTCGGCTATGTCGCTCATTCGTCGTGATTACAATCCGTTCGAGGAAATGGATCGGATGATGGAGCGGATGCGCTCGATGATGAACGCGCTCATGCCGATCAGCTGGGAAACGCCGCGCTTGCCTGATGTGGCCACATTGGCTGTGGACATGACCAGCGATGAGAACAGCGTCACTATCCGCACAGCGCTGCCGGGCTTCAAGCAGGATGAGATTGATATCAGCGTGCAGGGCAACCTGCTGACCATCAGCGCTGAGACCAAAGCCGAGCGCGAGGATAAGCAAGCCAACTGGCACATCCGCGAGATGCGCTATGGCAAGTTTGCGCGCAGCGTAGCCTTGCCTGAGGATGTGCTGGCCGATAAGGCTGAGGCGACGCTAGAAGATGGCATCCTGACCATTAAGCTGCCCAAGCAGAAGCCCAGCCCGATCCAGAAGATCGCCGTCAAGGTCAAGAATCTGCTCAGCGGCGGAAAGAAGAGCGAGTGAGCGCGCCGCTCCAAGGGACGCCCATGGGCGTCCCTTGTTTTTCTCAGAGCGTGTTGGTCGGATCAACATCGACGATCCAATGAGCAGCAGGCTCGCCGATCAGCCGCAATGGATCGGTAGTGCGCGCAAGGACATGCCAGTAGTACACGCCGTCAAGCTTGGCGAAGGGCGCTGTGGTCGGTCCGATCAGGCGTGTGGCGGTCAATTTTTCCGCAAGAATACGCGCGCGCAGCACGCCAGCAGCTTCTTGCGCCTGGCGCTGTGCCTGAGCAGCATTAGGCGCGCTGAAGAGCAAGCGCACTAGGCGCTTATAAGGCGGATAATCCAGCAGGCGGCGATATGCCAGCTCGCGCTCATAGAACGTCTCATAGTCGTGATGCGCGGCCGCTTGAATGGCATAGTGCTCAGGCTGATAAGTCTGCAGGATGACTTTGCCGCCGCGCGAGCTGCGCCCTGCGCGTCCGGCCGCTTGAGTCAGCAATTGGAAAGTCCGCTCAGCAGCGCGGTAATCGGGCAGGCTGAGCGCCGTCTCAGCCAGGATCACGCCGACGAGCGTGACGCGCGGCAAATCTAGCCCTTTGACGATCATCTGCGTGCCGACCAGCACGTCCGCTTCGCCTGCGGCAAAGCGCGCCCAGATGGCCTCGTGTGCGCCACGCACCTGCGCTGTATCGCGATCCCAGCGCAACACGCGCGCGCCAGGGAATTCGCTCTCAACCTGTTCAGCTACACTAGCTGTGCCTGCACCGAAATAACGGATGCGCGCGCTGTTACATTGCGGGCAGCGTTGTGGCGCCGTACTTTGGTAGCCGCAATAATGGCATTCCAGCTGACCGCTCTGGCCGTGTTTGTGGAAGGTGAGCGGGATATCGCAGTCAGGGCAGCGCGCCACATAGCCGCAATCGCGGCATAGCACAAAGGTTGCTGCGCCGCGCCGATTCAAAAAGAGCAGCGCCTGTTCGCCGCGCGCCAGAGTCTCTTGGAGCGCTTGCCGCAGCGCGGCACTGAAGATGCTGCGGTTGCCTGTGCGCAACTCTTGGCGCATATCTACGACGGTCACAGGCGGCAACGGCGCCGCAATCGCCTCAGATGCAGCTGTGGTGCGCTCATGGGAGATGACCACGCGATTCGGCAAGCGCAGATAGGTCAGTTCGCCGCGCCTGGCGCGGAAAGTAGTGACGACATCAGGCGTAGCAGAGCCGAGAATCACCACGCCACGCTGCAGGCGCATCAGCGCGAGCGCGGCCTCGCGCGCGTGGTAATAAGGCGGCGGCAACGGCGGCGATTGCTTGTAGCTCTCATCATGCTCTTCATCGATCACGATCACGCCGATATCAGGCAAAGGCGTGAAGAGCGCTGAGCGCGCGCCGATCACCACGCCAATCTCACCTTGGCGCGCACGGCGCCAAGTATCGTATTGCTCGCCATCGCTCAGCGCGCTGTGAACGACCGCGACTTGCCCTTGAAAGCGCGAAGCAAAACGGCTGACCGTCTGTGCCACAAGCGCGATCTCAGGCACTAGCACTAGCGCTTGCCTGCCCTGAGCCCGCGCGTGTTCAATGGCGCGCAAGTAAATCTCAGTCTTGCCCGCGCCTGTCACGCCGTGCAGCAGGAAGGCGCCGCCTTCGCCATCTTGCGCGGCGCGAATGGCCTGCCAGCAGGCCTCCTGCTCAGCTGTCAAGGTTGGTATAGGTTGCGGCGGATAGTGCCGCGACGCCAATGGATCGCGGTAGCGCTCCTCTTCGACGATCTCAATCAGCTCTTTGGCGGCAAGTTGGCGCAACGCGTGCAGGCTAGCGCCTGAGTCGCGCAGAAGATCGCTCACAGCGCACTTGCCGCCTTGCTCGGCTAAGCTCAAGAGCGCTGCTGCCTGCTTAGGGCTGCGCGCCATCTCTTGGACGAGCAGCGGCACGCGCTCCATTGCGACCAACAGATGGGCTGTGCGCACCGTGTGCGCTTCCGCATCAGGCTCAGGCAGGATCGGCTCGCTCAGGATGCGTCCATTTGCCAACAATGGGCGTATTGCTTCGCGCCAGGCCCGATTCGGCAGCGCGCGGTCGAGTTGCCTAGCCGTCATTGCGCCGCGCCGACACAGCAGCGCAATGACTTGCGCCGCGAGCGTCGTGCCTTCAGGCGGGCACTCGCTCTCAGGCTCAGCAAGGCGGTAGCGCACGCCGCTGCGCTTAGCGATGCCAGGCGGCAGCATCAGCCATAAGCAGCTGGCGATCGGACTGAGCGTGTGATCAGCTAACCAGCGCGCGAAGGCGATCTGAGTCGGCGTGACCACAGGCTCGGGCACGATGATAGCTTGAATCGGCTTGGCGCGCTGCACAGGGCTTTCAGCGCTCAGCGCTAGGACGATACCTTGTGAGAGACCTGTGCGGAAGCTGACCTGCACTAAATGCCCGACTTCAACGGGCAAATCCTCGGGCACAGCGTAATGAAAAGTGCGCCGCACGTTCGCCTGGTAGATAGCAAGTTCGGCATAAGCGCTCGGCTCAGCAGCATGAGACATAAGCATGGTATAACCAGCTCGCCGCTTGTCAGATACGTCCATTCAATGTTATGTTACATGCCTGAGCGGAACAAGATTTTAGTGAATAGCGTAGGCAAAAATGTTCATTCCTGAGCGCTCAGCGCTGCTGGCGATAGATATCGGCAATACCAACATCACGCTCGGCTTGTGGTACAGTGGCGCCTGGCGGCACGACTGGCGTGCACGCACAGTTCACGACAAAATGCCCGACGAGTACGCCGCCTTAGTGCGCAGTTTCCTGCGCGATGCGGGCATGAGCTACGCCGTGATCGGCGCTGTGGTCATGGCGAGCGTGGTGCCGCCGCTGACGCACGCCTTCGCCGAGCTAACTCGCAAGAGCATCGGCCTTGAGCCGCTGATCGTCAATGCGCGCACCAAGCTGGGCATTCAAATCGAAGTGGACAATCCCGAGCAGGTCGGCGCCGATCGGATCGTGAACGCGGCGGCTGTCCATCAGCTCTATGGCGGGCCAGCCATTGTGATCGACTTCGGCACGGCTACCACATTCGATGTGATCTCACGGCAGGGCAATTACATTGGCGGCAGCATCGCCCCAGGCATCGGCATCGCCCACGATGCGCTGGTCAGGCGTGCCGCACAGCTCTACAAAGTCGAGCTAGCGCCGCCGCCTTCGCCCATTGGGCGCAATACAACCCACGCCATTCAAAGCGGCCTGTTCTTGGGCTATATCTGCATGGTCGAAGGCCTGGTAGCGCGCCTGAGAGCCGCCATGCCCGATGGCGACCAAGCTAAAGTGATCGCCACAGGTGGCCTAGCGCGCCTGTTCCAGCAGCACACGGACGTGATTGAAATTATCGCGCCAATGCTCACCCTAGACGGCCTGCGGCTGATTCACGCGCTGAACGTGCCATCGCAGCCCTACGCTCAAGCCTGATCGCCCATCTGTGCCACCAGATTGACCGTATGGTGCCCGCGGAACAAGCTGTACAAGCCTGGCTTGCCTTGCACTGGATTCAGCACGTTCTCTGACTCCATGATCGATACCCAGAGCGATAGCTCACTTTCGCTCAGGCCTGTCTCGCGAGCGATGTTGGACATGTTGATTGGCAGATGCTGCTCGTAGAGGCGCAGTAAGCCGCGGATAAAAGCATTGCGCTCGCGCAGAATCTCCTGCGCAACATTGGATGTCGAGATCACCGAGATGCCTTTCGTCTTGTAAGGACTCTCAGGATTCTCGTATTCGTCAATCTTGACGGCGCCTAGCTCTTGCAGCCATTCCACAGCGCGCTGAAAAGTCACACCTGAATCGTATGGCCGCAAGCGCCGATGCAAGCTGCCCAACGGGCACCAGGTGAAGCCACGGTAGCTGGTGAACTGATCGACGCTCACGACGATCCGCTTCATCATATCTTCTGTCTCAAGGTCGCGCTTGACCACTTGCGTTGAGGAAGTATCCAGATCGTCGTACGAAGGCTTGCCATTGATAGCAGGTGGCCTTGGGCGCGCCATTGGCGGCAAATCTGGCGCCAGCTTGATCACGGGTACTAAATCCTCAGGATTGTGGCGGTGCGGTATCATCTCGCGGATGAGCAGCCCTTCGCGGACGAGACAATCTATCCACTCAGAGCGCCAAGCGTCGTCTACGTTCAAGCCGGGCTTGTCCAATTCACGATCCATGGCAATGCCCTTGAGCAAAAAGCCATAGTTCACGTATTCCCAGCTGCGCACTTCCAGCGTATTCGCCACGCGCAACAGGATGCGGTCGCGGACGAGGCGCGTGCGCGCCACGATCGGATGCTCGTCGGCAGGCTGCACAAAGTCCAGGCCGTCGCCATGGCGCAGGCGGAAGATGCCCATCGCCACAGCCTGCATGATCAAATCGCGCCCGCGCTCTGCTGAGACCACAGCGTTCATCTCTTGTAGATGCTCTTGCAGCGCCTCTAGCGTCACCTCATGGGCGCCCAGGCTCGCCATCAGGCGATCGTATTGCAGGATCAGGCTCGACCATTGCGAAGGTGTGAAGGCTGTGGCAGTACTGCTGAGCGCCATAGCTATGTGTGGCTGAGCGCTCAGCGCATCATAGCGCGTCAAACCAAGAAAATCGTCCAGGTATTCAACCTGCAATGACGGATTCGTCTCTAGCAGGCGGCTGGTGCTGCCGCGCACGCCCCAGACAATTACCTGCTTGTTGCGCGCCCGCAGCGCCGAGAAAACATCGTTGAAGTCGCGGTCACCGCTGGCAATGATGAAAATATCAGCCGAGTTCGGCTGTGCGCTATCGGCAAGCACGTCTTTGGCAATGCGCATATCGGCGCTATTCTTGCCAGGCAGATTGAAAACAGGATCGATGTTGGCCAAAGCGAGGCGGCTGCTGGCCTCATCAGAGACTTCGCGCCCGCTCGAGTCGATCAAAGGCGGCAGGCTGCCGCGCTTTCCCCACGGCGCGTAGGCTGCCATCTTGACGATTTGCCCATGCGCCTTGGCGTGTGCGCTGAACCCTTCGATCAAGCGATCCAAGTTGACGGCATACCCTTGCTGATTCAGGCTGATGGCGATGTTCTCGAAATCGATGTACAGCGCCACTGTCTTCGTCTGAATACCCAGCACAGTCTCAAGCGGCTGATAGATGATCTCGTCTGAAGTGCTAGGCGCGCTATCCGCCCAGACGCGCACACGCGCGTTGCGGCGCTTCGGCACGCGCGCGATCAGCGAGAGCACTTCCTGGCTAGTCGCCACCAGAATCAGCTCATTCAGCGGCTCGGCATCATCGCCGAAGTAACGTGCCATCAAGGCATCGGCAAACTGAGCGCGCTCGGGCACGTCGAAGGTCTGGAAGCCTACACCTTCCAGGATTGGCTGCGCTGAGCTGTTCAGCGCTCGGACGCTTTCCCAATTGGCTACAGCCACAGCCTGCAGGCGCTCCAGGCTCACGCCAGCGGCTAGCGCGGCTGTGCTGCGCAGGCGCGAGGCGAGATCATAGAGATCAATCGCAAAGGCGCGCTGCTGCAAACCGACCAGCAAGTCTTCTATATCTACGATTAGGTAAGCGGACATTCATAATCTCCCAAGTTTCGCACGCAAGCAAAGTTAATGGAATATAAATTGAAAATTGGACGCAAGCTCGCACTTAATGCTAAGCTCATGTTCGCAAAGCGAATTGCGCAAGATTCTTAAACGCAATAAACGCTTGTAACCGATTTCAATTGTACCAATTTGAACGAGTGTGCGCAATGATCAACTTCGTGCAAGGGCTCTAATTTATCAGGCAAGTTAGCCCAGATCAAGCAGTCTCTAAGCAGCTAGCGTCACAGCTTATGCCCTGCTGAGACTATTTTTTGCATAAAAACCAAAAGTGCACAAGCCTGCGGGCCGCTCAAGGCAGGCTTTCGGCGCGGCGCGTATGTTATAGTATAATCCAACGGGTGCAGCGCTTGTGGCTTGCCTCTGAAGAGCGAGATTGAGCATGCCGATCGATATTGACAAGGGCTTCATGGAATTGGTGCAGCTCCACGAGCGTGAGTGGGGAACGGAGATGTATCCACATCGCCCTAGCTTGGCCGAGTTGCTCAACGCGCCAATCGTCGCTATGTGGGCGAGCGAAGTGCCGCGCTCAATCGCTTCCAGCGGGCGCAGCGTGCCGCGTCAATTATCGGAGAACAGACCATATGGCCGCTTCATGCTCAGCGTGCATCAGCGCCTTGAGGAGCTCGACCCAATTCTCTCGGCGCTGATTGTGGCAGGCAAAACAGCGCCATTCCCTAACCGCAAGCTGCTTCGGTTGTTCGTCCAACAAAAGCCCGTCAGAATTCTCGGCGTGCGTTTGCTGCTCGATCCGTCTTCTTAATTATACCACAATCCACGCGCTGTAAGCCATCCGCCTGCATCCCAGCAGTTCCTTATCAAACGCTGATTGACAAGCTGAAGCCGCCTTTGTATGCTTAGCCCTTGGGCAAGCTGTAGGCCTGCCTGCCAACTCGTGCTTGAGGATGTCCTATTAGCGCATGAATCACTACCCGCGCATTCAACGGAACCGCAGCGGACGGCGCGGCGGCTTATCCTTCCGCCAAAGAAGGCGCGCCGCGCTGCCGCTCTGGTTCTATACGCTCTGGCTACCGACTTTCCTGCTAGCGCTGCTGGCTTTTTGGCAAATGGACGCGTTGCAGCCGCGTGTGCTAGCCCTTGTGGGCATCCAGCCGACGCCTACCATCACCGCGGGCGCTTGGGCCCAGCAAGGCGATGCCGCTTTCTGGCAGGGCGACCTGGACAGCGCTATAGCGGCTTACCGCAATGCAGCGCGCCTGGCGCCGACCAATGTAGACATCATCTATGAACTGGCGCGGACATTGCTCTACCGTAGCTATAACGACGCGCGCTTCATCGGCGATATTGACGAGGCGCTGCAATGGACGAATCGCCTGATTGAGAGCGCGCCCAACAATCCACGGGCCTACACCATTCACTGCTTCGCGCTGATCCGCGCCCGTCAAAGCAGCGCTGCTGTCCAATCTTGTATCCGTGCCATTGACCTGAACCCGAACGACTCCGAGTCGCACGCTTACTTGGCTTTGGCTCAGTACGATCTAGGCCGCACAGCAGCAGCGCTCGATGAAGCGGCGACGGCTGTGCGCTTGAACCCAAAGAGCATTGATGGCAACATGGCCTATGCGCTCGCGCTTGCCTTTCAAGGGCGCGTCGAGCGCGCCCTCGATCACTACAAGTTAGCGGCGTCCATCAATCCAAAGCTGGAATTTCCTTATTTCCAGATGGCCTTCTATGCCTACTCGTTGGCTAACGTCGAGCGCAACCCTGACCGCGCTGAGACGCTCTACCGCATCGCCTTGAGCGCCTATAACACCATCTTGCAGCACAATCCGAGCAGCGTAAAGGCCTATACGCGCATCTGCCAAACTTATCTGGCCAAAGGTGAGCCGAAACTCGCCCGCGAATACTGCCAAGAAGCGACGCGCATCGATCCTGAGTCCAGCCAGGCGTGGCGCTGGCTGGGCGAGGTGTATCACAAGAGCCGCAACTACGAAGATGCCGTCGAGGCGCTGCGCACTTGCGCTCAGCTCGAAGAGCGACAAGGCATCCCAAAGGCGCTGCGCGATCCGACCTGCTGGTGGCTGCGCGGCGTTGGCTATTTCATCCTCGGCGATTGCAACACTGCCATACCTATTCTCGATGACGTGCTGACCTGGACGACGGACGAGATCGCTATCCGTGAGACGCGCCGCACTATCGAGAAATGCGCCACTGCCTATCAAGGCCTGTATCGTACGCCGACGCCAATCCCAACGCCGACGCCGCGCCCGACGCCAATTGTCTAGGAGCCGCTGAGCCATGCCGCGCGACTATTACATCCGCCGCCATCAATCTGCGCTCGGCAAAGGCCTGCTCTTCCGCGAGCGGCGTCGGCGCCGCACAGCGCTCTTACTGGCCCTAGTGATTGTGGCGCTGATCGGCACGGGCATTGTCTTCTGGCAGCTGAGTGCTATTCAACCTGTGGTCCTGGCAGCTTTCGGCATTGTGCAAACGCCAACGCCTACTGCCCTTGAGGCAGCACGGCAGGGCGATCTGGCCTTTTGGCGCGGCAACCTGAATGCCGCCATCGAACACTATACGCACGCCGCGCGCCTAGCGCCAACTAACGTCGATATCGTCTACGAGTTGGCGCGAATGCACATCTACCGTAGCTTTGATGATGAGCGCAATTGGCCCGACCGCGAATCAGCGCTGGCTTATGCTAACCAGCTGGTCGAAGCCAATCCGCGCCATGGACGCGCCTTTGCCATTCAATGCTATGCGCTCGTGCGCCTTGCCCGCAGCGAAGAGGCCGCTCAGGCGTGCAACCGCGCCATCACCTTGCTGCCCGAAGATGCGAATGCGCATGCCTACCTGGCGCTCGCTTACTACGATCTAGCGCGCTATGACGTCGCCTTTGAGGCTGCCCAGCGCGCCTTGCAGCTCGATCCGAACCACTTGGAAGGCAACACAGCCTACGCCTTCTTGCTAGCCGCTTCGCGCCGCGCCGATCAGGCGATCGATCACTTCAAGCGCGCCGCTGCCTACAACCCGCGTCTGGAGTTCCCCTACTTCAACCTTGCGGCGCAGGCGCTCGCCACAGGCTTGCAGCGCGGCGATCAAGCGCTCAATTTGTTGGCGATTAACGCTTACGATACCGTGCTGGGCATGAATCGACGCAGCGTCAAGGCCTACACCAGCTTGTGCCGCGCCTATTTCGCCATTGGCGAGCGCAACCTAGCCCGCGATAACTGCCGCACTGCTGTGGATATCGATCCAAGCTACACGACTGCGTGGCGCTGGCTCGGCGAGGTGCACTACCGCCTGATGGAGTACGAACAAGCAGTCGAAGCCTTTGATACTTGCCGCAGCCTGGATGCGCAAGTGCCTGCGCCTGTGCGCCAAACCGAGTGTTGGTCTTATGGCGGCTTGGCTTATCTCTCGCTTGGCGATTGCGCACGCGCCATGCCGATCTTCAATGATGTGCTGGCATGGACGACCAGCCAGCGCGCCGTTGAGCTGGTCAACAAAGGCGTGGCGATCTGCAATCAGCGCACAGGAAGTTGAAGCGCTATGTATCTGCGTACGCCGAAGCGCTACACAGCCAAAGGCAAGCGGCGCTACTTGCTCAATTTGCGCTGGCTATGGCTATACATCCTGTTTCCAATTGTGCTGATTCCGCTGCTGCTGATCTGGAATGCGCGCGAGGCAGTCAGCCAGCGCCTTGGCGATTGGGCCAGCCGCAATATCCGCATTCAGCTGAATCCGCCGACGCCTACACCGACAGTGCCTGCCGCTGATTTGCGCGTGCGCTACATCAGCTACATGCAAGCCGGCAACGTCAACAACGCCATTGCGGCGCTATGGAGCCTGGGCGATTTGGCGCCGAACGACGTGCAACTTTTCGCCACACTCACGCGGATCATCGCCCTGCGCGGCGATCCTGATGACAAGGCGCGCCACGCCGAAGTGCTGCGCGCTGCAACCGCGGCGTTGAACGCCGATCCTGAATCCGCTGAAGGCTGGATCATGAGCGGCTTGGCCTACAACAACAGCGGCAAGCCGCAGCTGGCACTGCCATACCTTCTGCGGGCACGCGATCTGGAACCCCGCAATCCAATGCTGCTCGCCGTCCTCGCTGATACTTACGACGATTTAGATCGCCCTGAGGAAGCGGCGCGCTACGCTGAAGAAGCTATCGAGTTAGCGAAGACGAACAATCCAATCGATGTAACGGCCCTGGCCTACGCCTATGTAGTACAAGGCAACGTGCTCAGCCGCTCTAGCGGCGCTGAGGCAATTCGCGCTTACGAAGAAGCCTGGCGCGTTGCCCAAAGCGATCCGAGCGCGCCACGCGGCTACATCGCTCAGTGGATCGCCGGCTATTACCTGAATCGCGCCGATTCGGACAAGGCCATCAGCATCCTGCAAGAAGCCTTCAACCGCGATAAAGACGATCCGATCAACCCTTACCTGCTCGGGCGCATCTATCTGAATCGCGGCGATCCCAATCAGGCGCGCACCTACCTGGAGCGCTGCCGCGATATCGATCCTAAGCAGATCAAGTGCTTGCGCTGGCTCGGCACAGTCCTCTACCGTGCACAGAACTATCAGCGCGCTGCTGAGGTTGCGTTGCAGGCGATCGATTACGGCTCTCAAGACCCTGCCGCCTACCTAGTAGCAGGTCTCTCGCTCAGTTTGCTGAATCGCTGTAGCGAGGCCTTGCCGCTTCTGCGCGAAGGCGCACGCCTTGACGCCAACGGCGCGCTCGCTAGCCAATTCCAAGATGGCTTGCGCCAATGCGGTGGCAACCTGCCAGCGGCGCCGCCAATTGCCACACAACCTAGCGGTAGCTGACTGAAGAGGAGTGATATCATGTCGCGCTTGCGCGCTCTCTTGCTGATCGCGCTGACTTTCTGTGCGCTCCTGCCAATGCGCACTGCTGCGCAGCCTGCCCTGATCATCGGCACGCTGGAGCCGCTGCTCAACCTCGATCCTGCTGATGCATCCACTTACTTTGAGTGGGAAGTCTTGACGCATCTCTACACAGGCTTGACGCGCCAAGCGCATGGCAGCCTGACCTACACATTGGCGCTGGCTGAGTCACATCAGGCGAGCGCAGACGGCCTGAGGCACACTTTCCGCCTGCGCGCCGATGCTGCCTTCAATGACGGCACGCCGATCACAGCCCAAACCTTCGCCGACTCAATCAACCGAGTCTTGCGCCTGAACGGCCGCGCTGCGGCCTTTGTGGCGCCGTACGTGCGCAGCGCAGCTGTGGACGACTCGGGCGCGCTGCAGCTGAGGCTCGTCAAGGCGTTGCCATCTAGTTTTGTGCGCCAACTCGTGGCCTTGCCGCCATTTTTCCCGCTGCACGCGCAGAGCTTCCCTACGGATCGGCTCAATCAGCGCCCTGAGCTGAGCGCGCTGCACACTAACGGCATTTACCGCCTGGATGCTTTCAGCTTCGATGAGTATCGGCTTGTGGCCGATGAGGCTTGGCGCGGCGCGCCGCCACGGACGCCGACGATCGTTTTACGGCGCTACAGCAGCTCGGCTGCGCTGCGCGAGGCACTCAAACGCGGCGAGGTGCACGTGGCGTGGCGCGGCCTAGCCAGCGCCGATGCGCTTGATGCGCAACAGGCCTCGGCCATTCAAGAGCATACAGCGCCAAGCTTACAGTGTTTCTACTTGATCGTCGCGCAGCGCCGCGAGCCGTTCGATAATCCGCAGGCGCGGCGCATCCTGATGCTCAGCTTGAGCCGCGCGCGCGCTGTGCGCGACGGCTTGAACGGCTATGGCATACCCTTGTTCACTTTCACGCCGCTCAGCCCAGCAGAGGCGCCGCGCTACGCTGATTTTGAGCTAGAGAGGCTACGCAGCGCCCTCAGCGAAGGCGGCTTCACGCGCTTTCGGCAAATCGTGAGCGAAGTGCAGACAGCGCGCTTGGTCTACGGCGATGCCGTGCTAAGCGCTGCCACGCGCCTGTTCAGCGAGATCACTACTGTGGACGCGCTGCGCTTCAGCGTTCAAGACTTGGAACCGCGCACTTTCTTCGATCAGGTCAATCGGCGCGCCTTTCGGCTCCTGGTGATAGGCTGGTCGCCTTTGGTGCCGCATCCACAGGCATATTTTGAGCCGCTGCTGACGGGCGAATTAGCTCTCGGCGCTGAGTACAATACTGCCGAGGCGGCCCAACTCTTGGCGCAAGCGGCGCTGCGCGATTCGTACATGGCGCTTGAGGCACTCGCCATGCGCGATCTAGTGGCGATTCCGCTCTGGCAAAGCGTCCAGGTGCTGTATGCGGCTGAATCAGTGCGTGGCGTGCTGATCGAGCCGAACTTCTTGCTGCGCTACGATCGGTTACGGCTCGTCTAGCGCTCTCGCCTTCCTGAATAGCTCGTCGGCGCTCATGCCGCCTTGCACAATCTCGCGCAGTGCGCCATCAGCGCTGATGAAAAACGTCGTCGGCAGTGTGCGCACACCGAAGACGCGCAGCCAGTAGTAATCAGGATCGAGCAAGTTCGGGAAAGTGACGCCGTGCGCCATGGCAAAGCCGAGCGCCTGCTGACTCGGCTCGCCGACGTTCACGCCGACCACGCGGAAGCCTGAGGCGTGCAGCTGCTGCAGCGCAGGCAGCTCTTCGCGGCAAGGCGCGCACCAGCTCGCCCAGAAGTTCAGGATGATTGGCAGGCCGCGCCATGCTGAAAGCTGGAAAGAGTCGCCATCTAGCGTCCTGCCTGCTAGAATCAGCGCGCCATTTTGCGGTAGGCTCTGCCAAGTGCGCTGCTCAGGCAAGCCTGCCACAGCGATCAAAGCGAAGGCGAGCAGCGTCAACAGCGCTGCTGCAGCTTGCCGCGCTACTCGCCTGAGATACCAAGCCACGTCCGCACGTCGGCTTCAAAAGTGGCGAAGTTCACAGCGCCGTAGAGCCGCTTCAGGATCACACCGTCGCGCCCAATGATGTAGGTCGTGGGCAGCCCTTGCACGCCGAATTGACGCCCGATGCGGTTATCCGCATCAGTGCCGAGCGGAAAGCGCAGCGCCAGGTCGGCGGCGAACTGCCGCGCCGCTTGCGGATTGATCTCGACAGTGTTGATGGCGAGCACAGTTAGGTCGGCGTATTTTTCGCTGAGCGTCTGGAAAAACGGCATTTCGTCACGGCATGGCGCGCAGTAGCTCGCCCAGAAGTTCAGGATCACGAGCTTGCCTTCAAGTTGGCGCAACTCAAGCGGAGTGCCATCAAAGAGGGTGGTGCTGAAGTTCGGCGCCTTCAAGCCGATCTCAGTGCCGATGGCGCGGTCTATGAGTGCCTCAGGCGCGGCTTCGCTCGATTCAGGCAAGTCAGAAGCGCTTTCTGTAGGCTTTTCAAGCGCTTTTTGGCGCAAAAAGGCGCCATGGCCGATGCCCATGCACGCGCCGTGTTCGCTCCAGGCGATCTCGCCGCGAAATGCGCTGACCGTGCATTCTTGCAAGTTATAGGTGAAGTCTGCGATGCCGCCGCCGACGTTGGCAAGCCGCGCCAGCTCGCCTGAGAGCAGTAAATAGCCGACTAGGATCAAGAATATGCCGCTGATCGCCTCGATCAAGCGCATGCGCTTCTGCAAGCGTCTCATCAGGCCGCGCATTTGGTCAATGGCGATAGCTGCCAGCAAGAATGGCGCGCCTAAGCCGAGCGAATAGACTAGCAGCATGCCGCCAGCAGCCCACCACTCGCTGCTGGATGTGGCCGAGACCGAGACCGTCAGGATCGCGCCCAGAATCGGACCGATGCATGGCGACCAGCCCGCAGCGAAGACCATGCCCATCAGCGCTGAGCCGAGAAAGCCATAGGGATTGCGCGGATCGACCTGACGGCGCGTATCAGCGTAGAGCCCGCCCAGCAGCCGTTCGAAGAAGCCTCTCAGCACTGCGCCCAAGCCGCCTAAGCTTGCCCAGTTCACATCGTAGACCAAGCGCTGCAACAGCCAGCCTGTCACGCCCATCACGTGCAGACCGAAGACGATCACGATCACGCCGCCCACCTGAGCCAGGAGCGTCTGCAGATCGCGCGCGCCGCCGCTGACCACAGCCGCCGCCTCTTGCCCGACGACCAGTCGAAGGCCGCCGCTGATCAGCATGCCCAATCCCACGAAGATCAATGTGAAGCCCAGCACAAAGGCGACGCCGTGCAAGAAGACGATCAGCCGATTGGCGCGGCTGAGGCTGAGCGCCGCCTCGCGCGGCTGCGCCTCAACACTCGCTTGGCCGCTAGCGCGCGCCGTCAGGTAGCCGATGTAGGCAGGGATGAGCGGCAAAACGCACGGTGAGATGAACGACAACAAGCCTGCGATGAAGGCAATGCCAATAGAGATATCTGAGAGCATAGTGGAAGTCTTACCTACGTACTCGCTGTGCCGCAAGCTGTGGCATCTTTCGCGCTTGAATACATTGAGCAGCCGAAGGCACTGAATCTTTCCTCATTGGCGTGCGTGGCGCGCTCAGTGCTGTGCGCCACGCTGCTGCAGGCGCTGATCAGCAGTCGGATCAATGCCGAGATTGGCTGTGATCGCCACTTCTTCAGGATCGAAAGGTCGGCTGAGCGCTGCCGTCAGAATTTTGACCTCTACGCCTTCGGCGATCTGCACGTAAGCGATGCCGCGCTCAGCTTCCATGCGCGTCAGCGTGCCGACGATGCCGCCAGCCGTGATCACCTCATCGCCGACGCGCAAGGTGCGCACATACTTGTTGTGCTTGCGGAACATGCGTTGGCGCGGCAAGATCACGAACGACCAGTAGCCCGCCAGCACCAACAACATCACAAACGAAAACGCAATGAATTCACCCATCTGGCGATCGCCTTTCTCTGCTAAACTCTAGAATGATTATAAAGGAAGGGCTGAAAAATTGCCTCTTGTCAGGTTTGAACAAGCGTTCTATAATGATGCAATCTATTACGACCAGACGCTAGATTGCATGTGATGGCGCGAAGTAGCCAAAAGGACGGTCAACCATGACGTATCAGCAGTTGATTATTGTGGGCAACGTTGGGCGCGATCCAGATTTCAAGTATACGGAAAGCGGCATCGCCGTTTGCTCGTTCTCGGTCGCCGTCAATAAAGTGGTTGGGCGTGGCGATCAGCGTACAGAGAAGACGACATGGTTCCGTGTGACATTCTGGCGCGAGCGCGCCGAGACCGTCAGTCAAATCGTCAAAAAAGGGCAGCGCATCCTGGTCGTCGGTGAAGTAAGTGCTAACGCTTATATGGCTCAAGATGGCAGGCCTACAGCGACTTTGGAAGTGACTGCCAGCGACTTCAGGCTGCTGAGTCCTAGAGAGGACTCAGCCACTGAGACGGCCATGGCCTCATCAGGGAGCAGCGGCCTTAAGCGACCTGCCCCAAGCAGCGACGACCTGCCCGAAGAAGTCGGCGACCTGCCCTTCTAGTTCTGATGCGACGCTCGTCGTTGATCTGAGAAGTAGCCATGAACGCACATGACTTGCTCAGTCTTGGCTATCCGCCAGGCAAGGCTATTGGCATCGCACTACAAGTGGCAGACGAAGCTGCTGCCCAAGGCGAAGCCGAATCGGCGCTTTTGGAGACGCTGCGCGCCGTCTTGGCAAAGCCTGAGGCTTTCAGCGCCGATCCGCGCTACAAAGGGCTCGCCAAAGAGCTGATGCGCGTCCGTGAGCAGCCGAAAGCGTATCAATTGGACACTTACGCGCCCTATCGAGTCTGGGGGCGTGAACAGATCGAGCCTGGCGCCTTGCAACAGATGGAACGCGCTGTGCGCTTGCCGATCGCTGTGCGCGGCGCGCTCATGCCTGATGCGCACCAAGGCTATGGCCTGCCCATCGGCGGCGTCTTGGCGACGTACAACGCGGTGATTCCCTACGCAGTCGGCGTAGATATCGCCTGCCGCATGCGCCTGACCATCTTTGAGGCGCCGCCGCACCTCTTGGAGCAAAAAAAAGAGCGTTTCCGCAAGGCGCTTGAGGAAAACACGTGTTTCGGCGCCGGCAACGCCTGGCCTGTGCCGCGCCAACACGCTGTGATGGACGATCCGCTTTGGCGCGAGCATCCTGTGGCGCGCCAACTCAAGGATCTCGCTTGGCGGCAGCTCGGCACTAGCGGATCGGGCAATCATTTCGTTGAGTTCGGCGTGCTGGACGTCTCCACACCGTTTGAGACGCCTGAAGGGGCCGTGCCTATCGGCCGGTACCTCGCCTTGCTCAGCCACAGCGGCAGCCGACGCTTCGGCTATGAGATCGCCAATCACTACACGCGCATCGCCATGAGCAGCCATAGCGGCTTGCCCAAAGATTTCCAGCATTTGGCCTGGCTTGATTTGGCCTGGTCAGCTGGCGCGGAGTACTGGGAGGCCATGCAGCTGGCAGGGCGCTATGCCAGCGCCAATCACGCGGTCATCCATCAGCAGTTAGTGGCGGCAGTGCGTTTGCCTGTGCTGGGCGTGGTGGAAAATCATCACAATTTCGCTTGGCGCGAGGTCGTGGACGGTCAGGAGGTGATCGTGCATCGCAAGGGCGCCACGCCTGCGGGCGAAGGCGCGCTAGGCGTAATTCCGGGCAGCATGGCCGATCGCGGCTATGTAGTGCGCGGCCGTGGCGTCGCCGCTGCCTTGAACAGCGCTGCGCATGGCGCGGGTCGGCGCATGAGCCGCGCTGAGGCTTTCAGGCGCTTCAATTGGGATATCATCAAGCGCAAGCTCAGGGATCAGGGCGTCGAAGTCCTCTCGGCGGGCCTGGATGAAGTGCCAAACTGCTACAAAGCTATCGATGAAGTGATGGCCGCTCAAGCCGATCTGGTTGAAGTGCTGGCGTCCTTCCAGCCCAAGTTGGTCAAGATGGACGGCTCGCCGCGCAGCAGCTATCACCCTGAAGACTGATCTTCGCCACGCAGCAGCGGGCGGTAGCACAGCTCGCCGCCGCTATGCGCATGCTGCTCGCGAAAGGCGCGCTCCAGCTCATCCTGATCGGCCCAGAAGCTGCTGATTTGAGAGCGATAGCAAGCGCTCGCTGCGATCTTGCTGTTGAGCGCCTCCTCGTCTAGCACGACTTTGTGCAGCACGGCGCGCAGGCCAAAATGCTCAGGATGAGCGCGCATAGCTTGCGCCAGTTCGCTCACGGCGCGCAAGCGCGCCTTCAGACCATCGCGCGCATAAGGGAATTCTTCATAAAAATAAACCTCCCGCAATTGAAACTGCGCAGCTAGGCGCAACGCCATAGCGCGCACCAGCTGATGATCGACGTGATGACCGACGCCTAGCGGCGCGTAGAGCGTCACCTCAGGCGTGAGCTGCGGAAAGGCGGCGCAGAATGCCTGCGCAAGCGCTTCAGGCGTGGCCGAATCCTCGGGATGAATCTCGCCGAAGATGGCCTCGCGCGAGGTATAAAGCGGCGCGCCTGTGGCCGCGCTGACTCGGTAGACAGCATCGGCATGACTGCCGAAGACAAGCGCCGCGCCTAGCCTCTGTGCCGCAGCTTGATCTTCGGCGCGCCGCGTCGCTAGCGCCTGCTCGGCGCTCAAGCCGCCTTGCCAACGCGCATGAAGCTCATCAGTGAAGGCAGTCGGCGTGAAACCAGCAGGCGGATCGCCTGCCATGACCGTGTAAATGGTCACAGCAGCGCTGCTACGCCTCAACTGCGCAATTTGACCGCCACAGCTGAAGACGGCGTCATCGCAATGTGGCGAGAGATAAATGTGCTGTGCGTTCAATGAGCGCTCGGCAATTTGAAGGTGACTGTCGTACCCTGATTCGGCGCGCTCTGAATCTCCAGTTGGCCGCCCATCAGCTCGATCAAGTTGCGCGTGATGGCGAAGCCAAGCCCAGTGCCAGGCTGACCCAGGCCATTGTCGGCGCGCCAAAACTTGGTGCCGAGCTTAGCCAGCTGCTCAGCCGTCATGCCGACGCCGCTATCAGCAACAGTGAAGGCCACGTGAGCGCCCTCGCGCTTGGCGCTGAGCCAAATGTCGCCGCCATTCGGCGTGTATTTATAGGCGTTGCTGGCAAGGTTCAGCAGAACTTGGATCAGGCGGTCGCGATCGGCGCGCACGGCCGGCAGCGAAGGCGCGACCTCAACGTGCAGCCTGTGTTCGCGCTGCGCGATCTCAGCACCAATGCTCTCGCGTACGGCGCTGATGACTTCAGCCACGTCTACTTCGCGCAGCTCAACGCGCAAGTTGCCCGTCTCAATGCGGCTGATGTCGTTCAAATCGCTTACCAGGACTTTCATGCGTTGCACGGCGTTCTTGATCGTGCTCAGAAAAGCGGCTTGCTTCTCATTGAGCGGCCCTGACATCGGAATCAGGTCGGCGTAGCCGCTGATGCTGGTCATCGGAATTTTGAGTTCATGCGCCACAATACCGATGAACTCAGTCTTGGCGCGATTGGCGGCTTGCACAGCAGCGTACAGGCGCGCGTTCTCAATGGCGATGGCGGCGCGATCGGCCATGCGGCTGACTAGCGCCTGCTGATCAGCGCTGAAAGCACTAGCGCGCTCAGCCGTCATGACAATGATGCCAATGACGCGCCCGCTGCGGCGAATCGGCACCAGCAAGACGGCATGACCAGAAGCCTGATGGACGAGCGGCGCCTGGCTGCTGATGACCTGCTGAATCAGCGACGGATTGTCCTCAGCCGAGAAGGGCTCGCGCTCGCCTGAGCGCGCCACGACGTATGGCGCGCCGCTCTCCTCATCCAGCAAATACAGCGCCGCTGCCTGCGCCTGGCACACCTGGCTCGACCATTCTAAGGTGACGCGCAGCGCATTGTTCAAGTCCAGAGTCTCGTTCAGCTGACGATCCATGCGCTGGAGCATGATCAGCTCTTCGATGCGCGCGTTCAGGGCTTGGTCGGTTGCGCTGAAGAGCCGCGCGTTATCAATGGCCACAGCCGCTTGCGCTGCGAAGGTCTCTAGCAGCTCGAGATCCTGCTCGTTGAACAAGTTGGTGCGCACGCGGTTATCCACATAGACCACGCCGATGACCTTGCCGCGCACGCGCAGCGGGCTGGCCATGATGCTGCGCAGGGCATGCGCCACGATGCTCGCCTGATTGGCGAAGCGCGGGTCTTCCTGCGCATTGGTGGTGATGATCGCCTGGTTTGTCTCTAGGACGCGATTGGTGACGGTACGGCTGATCGAGACGGCTTCCATGCCAATAGTCTCTTGGTCGAAATTGCGGCGCACAGGGATAGTCAGGTTGCCGTCATCATCTTGGATCAGCAGAAAGCCGCGCTCGGCGCCAGTCAGGGCGATGATGGCATCCATGACTTGGTTTAGCACGGTCTGCAGGTCCAGCGAGGCGCCGATGACGCGGCTGACTTCATAGAGCTTGGCGAGGCGCGCCTGCTGGCTGCTTTTCAGGCGATCGGCGGCTAATTTCTCCAGAACGTCCTCGACGCTCTTCAGGCGGCTTTCGAAGAAAGCGGCATC
>RFIM01000096.1 GCA_003695215.1 Chloroflexota bacterium | reverse complement strand
CGCTTGCGCTGCAGCCAGCTCGGCTTCTTTCTTCTTGGCTTCTTCTATCAGGCGTCGGCGCTCAGCCTCTTGCCCTTCCACCACAGTCGAAGCCGTGGTTGGTTTGCGGCGGATGAGCGTGCTGAACGGGATGATCATGTTGAAGATGACGGCGCCGCTGATCACTAGAGCCGCGCCGATCACACACAGGAAAGGCGTCAGGTTGCTGTTGAAAAAGCTGGGCGTAATGCGAGCCAGTTCGGCAGGATTGTTGCGCGCAAAGGGCTGAATGGCTTGCAGGCGCGGCAGCAGCTGCGGATCGTTAGCGAATTTGACCAGCATGTTATTCAGCACGTCGGCTGCGTTGCCCAAGCCATCCAGCGCGCGTTGGGCAACTTCCGCAGCGCCTGAAGCGCTGAATTGCCATGCCACTTGCTTGATGAACTCTTCCTTCCAGGACTCGCTCAAATGCACTGGACTCGCCTCTGTGTAAACGTTAGGCGAGATGATGTACGCCCACAAAAAGCCCAGAATCAAGCCGATCAGCAGCGTACCTACTGGCAGCAGCCGACGTGGCGCACCTTGCGAGATGAGAAACGGAATGGTATCGGGCGAGAAGAACGTCTTAATGGACTGCCATGTCGTTCTTTGGGTCATACGCAAAAACCGACCTTTCTATCTGGGAAAGCGCCTCTCTGTGCTGCGGCGCAGGCTCACAGCCGCTCCTGAGTCAAATTGTACCTTATGCGCTAGCGCGCGCAAATGCACAGCCGCGCCTGCGCAGCTCAGTGCCCAGGCGCTAGGTGAGCTTCATGGAATGCCGCGATTGACGGCATTGCGCACGCCTTCCCAGACTGTGGCCAGGTTCCACTGCCCGATCAGCGCCAAGGCTGCCCACAGCGCCACGAGCGCAAGAGTCTGCGCTGCCTGCCCGCGCCGCCGCGCCTGCGCCTGCTCAGGCATCAGCGCGATCAGCAAGACCATGATCAAAGTCACTGCCACTGCAGGCGTGATCACAGGGAAATCTACCATGTGATGTGCGCCGAAGCCTGCTAGCGCTGCCAAAGCGCCCGCGCGGATGACGCGCTCTGCACCTTCGGCTTGGCGCCATGCGTTGATGCCCGTGCCCATAGTGATGACGGTCGTCGCGCCTAGTGCCAACACGCCTAGCACGCCTAGCTCAGCAGCCACTTGCAAGGGCGCGTTATGCGCGTGAACGTGCAACAGCACGTAGCCAGGTCGCCCGATCAAGCGCTGGTAGAATTTTGCTGTGAATAAGCCGTTGCCCGTCAGCGGCTGCGCAGCAAAGTAATTCAATGCTTGGCGATACAGATCGAGTCGTGGCTCGTCCGCGCGCGCAGCGATCAGCAGCAAGCCCGCGCCGATCAAGATCGGCGTCATAGCGGCGAGCGCCCAGATGGCGCGCACGCGACCGCCGCTGAGCGCCCACAGGCCCACCGCCGCAGCCGCGATCATGCCCAACCACGCGCCACGGCTGCCCGTGAAGTAGATCGCAGTGCATAAGGCAGCTGTGAAAATTGCCAAGGCAAGGCGGCTGAAACCGTTGGCTGAGCGCGGCAAAGCTAGGAGACGCGCCACGGCTAGCGGCGTCACTAACACCAAGAACGCAGCCAGAATATTCGGATTCTCCAAGCTGCCGCCAATGCGCGGCACATTAGGCAGACCGACTTGCCGCAGCCCTGTGATGAGCGGCGGTACAGCGCTGATCAACAATGCGTTCACAGCCGCCAAACGCCCGACGCTGTGGCGGATCAAGTCGTGCAGGCTATACCACAGCGCGATGTACAGTGCCGCGAACCAAAGCCCATAGCCTATGCGCGGTAATTTGCCTGGATTGCCTAGCGTTGAAATCAAGAAGGCGCCGATCCACAGCGGCATAGCCGCATCGAGCGCTGTGCGTTCCCACGCCAAGCGACGGGCCGTGCGCCACACCAGCCAAAAGCCCATGGCAAAGCTCAGCAGCCACAAGGTGCGCGGCGCAATGCTCATGCTCATCACGCCGCGCCAAGCGCCGCCTTCAAAGGTCATGTATGCCAAGCCGAGTGCCAGAAGCAGGCTTGGCAAGGCGATCTTGCGCGGCGCGTCCATCAGCCTGTGGTCTTCATGCCAGCTGCGATGCCGTTGATGGTCGCCAGGACGGCTTCCAGCACAGCGGCGCGCTGCGGATCGGACTCGGGCAGGCGGCGCAGCTCGCGCAGCAGCGCCACTTGAATGAAATTGAGTGGATCGACGTATGGATTGCGCCGAGCGATTGAGCGCTGCATGACGGGCGCTTTCGCCAACAGCTCAGGCTGATCGGTCAGGCGGCAAATCCAGTAGCAAGCGCGGGCATGTTCCTCCTGAATGCGGCTGAAGATGCTCTTGCGCAAGGCTTCATCTGCCACCAAATCGGCATAAAGCGCTGCGATGCCCATGTCGGCCTTTGCCAAATCCAGCTCGACATTGGCAATCAGCGTGCGAAAGAAGCGCCAGCCTTGGTACATCTCGCGCAGCAAGCCTTCATCGCCCTGCTCAGCAAATAGCTCTAGTGCATAACCGACGCCGTACCAGCTCGGGATGATAGCGCGGCACTGCATCCACGAGAAGACCCACGGGATGGCGCGCAGGCCCTCAAAGCCGCCACTGCGCCGCTTAGCAGGGCGCGAGCTGATCGGCAGATTGGCAAGTTCATCTATCGGCGTGGCTTGCTGCCAATAGTCGAGGAAGCCCGCTGTCTCATAGACCAGAGCGCGATAGGCGCGCTCGCCCGCGGCGCTCAGCGTTTCCATAGCGGCGCGCCATGCCTCGCGTGGCGGCTCGTGGCGCGGCCCGATATAGGCGATCAGCACAGCATTCAGCACCTGGTGCAGGTGCCTTCTGCCAATGGCAGGATTGCTGTAGCGGTAGGCGATCACCTCGCCCTGCTCAGTGATCTTGATGCGCCCATGTAGCGTGCCGGGCGGCGCTGAGAGAATCGCGCTGTTGGTTGGGCCGCCGCCGCGCCCGATGCTGCCGCCGCGCCCATGAAACAGCTCCAGTTGCACGCCGTATTCAGCACACACTGCCGCCAAACGTTCCTGCGCTGTGTACAAGCTCCAATTCGAGGCCAGGTAGCCGCCATCTTTGTTGCTATCCGAGTAACCGAGCATGATCTGTTGGCGCATGCCACGCGCAGCAAGGTGCGCTCGGTAAATTTCGTCCTGAAAGAGTTCGCGCATGATCTGCGGCGCCGCTTTCAGATCGTCCACAGTTTCAAAAAGCGGCACTAAATCCACATGATCTTGCACGCCGACTTCGCAGGCGAAGAGCAACATGCCAAGCACGTCGCTAGCGTGCTGAGTCATGCTGGCGATGACGGTATCGATGCATTCCTTGCCATAGCGCCGATGTGCACGGGCGATCATGCGCCACGTGGCAATGACTTGCTCAGTCACGGCCGAAAAACGCGGCTCAGCAGGGAAGAGCGGACGCGAATGGGCGATCTCACGTTTCAGCAACGCTTGGCGCTCAGGCTCGGGCAGCGCGGCGAAGTCTTCGCTGACGCCATAAGCGCGGAACAGCTCGGTCAGCGCGGCGCTGAAGCGCCGCGCATCTTCGCGGATATCCAACGGCGCTAGATGCAAGCCGAACAGCCGCACTTTCTGGATCAGCTTGCGCACAGCGCCATTAGCGACGTGCATGCCGCGATTCTCGCGCAGGCTGCGCTCGATCAAGCGCAAGTCGCTGAGCAGATCGGCTGTGGTGGCGTAGTAATCGTTGCTCAGGCGCGCGTGAATCACATCCAAGAATTGGCG
>RFIM01000009.1 GCA_003695215.1 Chloroflexota bacterium | reverse complement strand
GGAATAATCGCTATGCAGCAGCTGCGCGGCTTCTTGCGCTTCCTGAGCGATAATCTCGGCTGGCTGATCGGCTCGCTGTTGCTAGCATTTGCTGTTTGGTACGCGGCGCTCTCAGCGCGCGATCCGATCGAGCAGCGCCGTCTTGTCGGGCAGGTGCCCATTGAGCTGATCTACGATGAAGGCTTGATCGTGGCCAATCGCCCGCTGTCGGCAGCTCAAGTGACTGTGCGCGGCTTACAATCGGTCTTTGAGACGCTGGAGACGCGCCAAGTGAAAGTGATCGCCGATCTGAGCGGGCTAGCGCCGCGCGATGAGCCGTACAGCGTGGAATTACGCGGCCTTTTGGCGCCTGAAGTGCGCGGCGCGGCTGTGATCGCTGTGCAGCCCAGCCGAATCAACGTGCAATTAGCGCGCCGCGCCGAGCAATTGAAGCGCATCAGCGTGCGCTTTGAGCAAGAGCCGCCTATCGGCTATACAGTGACGGCTCAACCTGCTCAGGGCGAGGTCCTGGCTGTTGGCGCAGCTGAGCGCGTGGCACAAATTGCTGAGGTGCAGGCTAAAGTGACTGTGCAAAATCAACGTGGCACCTTCACAGTGACTTTGCCGCTCAGCGCTGTTGACGCGCAGGGACGCCCAATTGCAGACGTGACCTTGACGCCTGCTGAAGTCGCTGTGACGGTTGAAGTACAGCAGCGCTCGGACGTGACCGAGCTGGCTGTTGAGCCGCGCCTGAAAGGCGATTTGCCAAACGGTTACATCCGAGTCAACCAGACTTGGTCGCCACGCCGAGTTTTTGTGCGCGGCACTCAGCGCGCCATTGAGGCGATGAATGGCGTGATCTTCACAGAGCCGATCGATCTAAGCGGCCGCACTGAGACCTTCACGCAGCTGGTGCGCCTGAGCGTGCCTGAAGGCGTCACCTTGCTGGAGCCGCGCGATATCGCCGTAACTATCGAGATCGAAGCTGTGCAAGGCAGCCGCGAATTCACAGGCATCCCTGTGCAGGTGCAAGGCATCGATACGGCTGATTTCGCCGTCACAGTGCAGCCTGAGCGCGTGAACGTGATCGTGCGCGGCGCGCAGGTGGCACTTGAGAAGCTCACTAGCGACGACATCCGCATTTTTGTCTCGCTGAGCGGCCTGAGCGCTGGCGTCCATCAGGTGACCTTGCAGGCTTCAGTGACACGCGAAGGGTTCAGCAGCGAGAACGTGGTCATTCCCAACAACGTGGCTGAGGTGAGCATCACGGCGCGCAATCCAACGCCGACATTCACGCCGACGCCGTGAGCCCATGCTTGCTACAGGCAAGGTTGCTATAATCTGCTCAAGACTTGACAGACATAGTGAGGAATGCGCACAGTGAGCAGACGTTGGCTTTCTGTAATCTCACCGCTTGCTTTGATTGGGCTATGGGAACTGGCTGTGGCGCAAGGCTGGCTGGATCGGCGCTTTATTCCGCAGCCTTCACAAGTGGTGATCGAGCTACAAAAGATGTTGGACAACGGACGCTTGTGGCAGGAACTTGGCGTCAGTTTGCTGCGCATCACGCTTGGCTTTTTGTTGGGCGGCTTGCTTGGCATTGGGCTGGGCTTGCTGATCGGCATCAGCACGACAGCGAGCGCCTTGTTGCGCCCGATCATCACAGCGATCAATCCGATTCCGAAAATCTTGCTAATTCCGTTCGTCGTCCTGGCTTTTGGATTCAACGAGCAGGCGCGAGTGCTCTCTCTGGCCTTCAGCATTCTACCGATTTTGCTCTTGGATGCGGCGGCGGCGGTCTATCGCATCGATCCGAAATATTTTGAAGTGGCGCGCAGCTATGGCGCCTCGCGCTGGGATGAATTCTGGACAGTGGCGCTGCCAGCGGCCTTGCCGAGCATCATGAACAGCCTGAAGCTCGGCTTGGCCTACAGCATGACGCTGATAGTCGGCGTGGAGCTGTTTGGCGCGCAGAGCGGCATTGGCAAGTACGCGTGGGATGCGGCGCAAATCTACGCAGTCAATCGGCTTGGCGCAGGCATCGTGGCAATCGCGATCACCGGCTGGCTGCTCAGCCTGCTGATTGATTCAATCACGCCGAACTTGATCGCCTGGCAGCCACGCCAAAGCGAGGTGCGCGTAGAAGAATCGCCGGTGCAGCGCTTTGTGAGCGTCTGGTGGCGCGCGGCGCGCCCATTCAGCTTCACAGCGGCTGTGGTGCCTGTGCTGCTCGGCACGGCGATCGCGGCGTGGCAGGGCTTTTTCAATCCGCTGATGTTCTTGCTAGCGCTGATTGGCTCGGTTGCTTTGCAAGCGGGCACGAATCTGATCAACGACTACTACGACCACGTCAAGGGCGCAGATAACGAGCGTTCGCTGGGCATGGGCGGCGCCATTCAGCGCGGCGAGCTGACGCCGCGGCAAGTCTTCTGGGGCGGCATTGTCGCCTTTGGGGTTGGCTCGCTCATCGGGCTGTACATCGTCAGCGTGACGGGCGAGTTCATCCTAATTCTGGGCATCCTGAGCGTGCTGGTAGGCTTTTTCTATACAGCTGGGCCTGCGGCGCTGGCCTACATTGGCTTGGGCGAGGTCGCGGTCTTCATTTTCATGGGGCCCGTCATCGTGATCGGCGCCTACTTTGTGCAAGCGAGGCAGGTGAGCCTGGAAGCCCTGATCGCCTCGCTGCCTGTCGGCTTTTTGGTGGCGGCGATCTTGCACGCCAACAACTTGCGCGATCTCGAAAGCGATAAGCAGATCGGCAAGCGCACGCTCGCCACAATTTTGGGCAGGAAGCGCGCCAATTGGGAATACTATCTGCTGATTGGCGGCACTTACGCCACGCTGATCCTGACTGTGCTGTTTGGCATCGCGCCGTTCTTGGCGCTCTTGGCGCTGCTGACCTTGCCACAAGCCTATGGACTGATGCAACGCGTGGCCGTCAACACGGAGCCTGCCGCGCTCAACCCTGTGTTGCGCAAGACGGCCCAGCTGCACGGGCGCTTCGGTATGCTCTTAGTGAGCGGTTGGGTTTTGGCGCTGATGATCAATCTGCTGAGCACAATGCGCTAGCGGCGCAAGCGGTGCAAACGCTCTTCGACCACAGCGAAGATGGTGCCTTGCACCACAGCCAGTGGTTGCTCGGCATCGATGCGCACCCAGCGCTCAGGCTCAGCGGCGATCAGCGCGAGATAGCCCTGGCGCACGCGCTGATGGAAGTCTAGCGCCTGGGCTTCAAAGCGGTTGCTCTGGCCTGATTGCGCGCGCCGCGCCAAGCCCTGCTGCGGATCGAGATCGAGGAAAAAGGTCAGATCGGGCTGCAAGCCGTGCGTGGCGAAGGTCATAATGTGCCGCAGTGCCGTCAGATCGAGGCCGCGCCCGTAGCCTTGATAGGCGAGCGCGCTATCAGCGTAGCGGTCGCTGATCACGATCTTGCCCGCCTGCAGCGACGGTCGGATCAGCGTGG
>RFIM01000095.1 GCA_003695215.1 Chloroflexota bacterium | reverse complement strand
TGATGGACAAGATTGGCATTTAGTGGCACCTGGGCAGTGGCTGCCTGCGCAGCGCTTGGCACACTTGGTGCCTGCGCAGCGCCCTGAGGGCGTCAAAGGGCGCTGGATCGCCGTCGATTTGACTGAGCAAACCCTAGCTGCCTATGAGGATGATCAGCTCGTCTTCGCCACACTGATCGCCTCAGGGCGGCCTGAAACAGCCACTGGCGAAGGCTTGTTTCGCATTTGGGCGCGCTTCCAGTGGAGTACCCTGTTTGGCGGAAGCGGCGCCGAGTATTACTACCTGCCATCTGTGCCTTATGTGATGTACTTCGACGGCGAGATCGCCCTGCACGGCGCCTATTGGCACGATGATTTCGGCACGCCGCGCTCGCAAGGTTGTATCAACCTCTCGCTCAGCGATGCGCGCTGGCTCTATGCCTGGACAGACAATTTCTATGCCGACGCTTGGGTCTATGTATGGCGTAGTGAGCGCGATGAGCAAGCCGACTGAAGCCTTCAGCCTTGAGATCGCCTCAGGCGATCAGAAACTCCGCTTTGAGGTGCAACCTGACTCGCGGTTGCGCAAGCATGCCCGCTGGGCGCTGCGCAACAATGTGGTGACTTTGCGCGTGCCGCGCGACATGCCGCGTGCCGTGATTGCGCCGCTGATCGAGCGCATTGCAGCGCGCATCCAGCGCAGCCGCGCTCGCGCTGAGAAACGGACGGATCGCGAGCTGATGGAACGCGCTGCACAGCTGAACGCGCAGTACTTCGATAACGAGCTGACCTGGCATAGCATTCGCTGGGCAGAGAATATGCGGACGCGTTTGGGCAGTTGCAGCACGGGCAGCACAACTGATGGCGATATTCGCATCAGCACAGCCTTGCGGCGCTACCCTGCCTATGTGCTGGATTACGTGATCGCGCACGAGCTATGCCATTGCAAGTATCCAAACCATAGCGCTGAATTTTGGGCATACCTGGCGCGCTTTCCATATACTGAGCGCGCCCGCGGCTTTTTAGAAGGCTTGGCTTTCTCTGAAGGCGCGGCTGACACGGACTGAGCGCGCACAGATGGCTTTTGACGAGGAAGGCTCCTATGCACTTGAAGAAGTCCTTACGAGGGCTAATTTGGCTAGTTGTGATCGTGAGCATTGCTGCTAGTGGCATAGCGATGCTAGCGCCCAAGGCACAACGCGTAGACCCATTGCCGCCAGCTATTCTCAGCTTCACCTCCGATGCACGTACGATCACGGTCGAGGCGCTGGAGTCCGGCGCGGCGCAGATCGCGCTCTCGTGGCAGACAGTCGGCTTGACAGATGACTACAGCCTGAGGCTCTTCGCGCTTGTGCTCGGCGATTGGACGCCACTGACTGATCAGAACTTGCCGCCGATCGGCTCAGCGCGGCTTGTAGTGCAACCATCGCAGGATTTCAATCCGCCGACTTATCGCCTAGCGCTTTTCGATCGGCAAGGGCGCGCGATCAGCCAGCATATTGTCACCTTGCCGTTTGATACGACCATGCCCTTGCCGACGCCGCAAATCGTCAGCTTTGAGGCCGCAGTAGGTGGCGTGGATTTTGTAGAGCTGGGTCAGAATCGAGCGCGTATACCTGTTTCTTGGCGCGTGCGCGGCCGTGCGCCGACGGCAAACCTGGTCTTCGAGCAGCTTTTGCCTGATGGACGCGCTATTTCGGTGGAGTTACCGCGCTTGAGCCGTTGGGTTCCATCAGCGGGTGAGGGCGTCGTGGCACCGATTCTGCCGAGCAACGAGGCGCTCAACATCCAGCTGCGCTTGCGCGTAGTAGACCTTGCCAATGATACGGTCTACGCCGAGCAGGTCATCAATTTGCCCATCATTCGTGGTGGCGCACCCATACCGACAGTTGCTGTGCCTGTAGCGCCGCCAGCGCCTGTCGTCCTTGCCTCGCCAACACCTGCCAACTAGCCTGAGGGCGCGCATGGGCGGCTCGGCCGCCCTTTTTTTGCCATAGGTCAGGAAATTGTTATAATGAAGAAAATTGGCGCTTGAAAAGCCCAACTAAGTGAGCATGGCGTGCTTCGGTGCGTTCGACCGCGGCATACGTGCTTCAATATTGGTTTTTCTACCTGAAAGGAGGAAGGGCGCATACTCCACTGCACGAGCAGTTTTTGCGCCAAATCGCTATGTGTAGTTCATCACGAAAGATCAGCCGCCGTCGCTTCCTGAGCCTGAGTGCCGCTGCCGCCGCTGGAGCACTTCTCTACAAAACCTCGCCAACTTTCGCCCAAGCATCAGACCGCTCAGCGCAAGGCTTGCGCCCACAAACGGCGCGCACAGGCGTGATTCGCGTCGGCTGGGAAGCAGTCAAGCGGCTTGATCCCGCCTTCGCCTCGAGCGACTCCGAGATCGCGTTCCTGACAGCCGTCTACGATTATCTAGTGGACGTGACCACAACCGACGCCGTGTCGCCACGCCTTGCGGAGTCCTGGCGGGTCAGCGAAGATGGACGTCAGTACACCTTCAAGCTGGTTCCGAACGCCAAATTCCATGATGGCAAGCCGCTGACGGCTGAGGACGTCCTCTACAGCTTCAACCGCCTGCGCGATCCTGCTGTTGGCTCGCCCAAGATTTCGCTCTTCGATAACCTTGAGCAGATCAGCGCGCCCGACGACCTGACAGTGGTTTTCACCTTGAAGACGACTGAGCCTGACTTCATCTACAGCATCACTGATAATTCAGCCGTGATTGTGCGCGCCGGCGCCACGAATTTCGAGACCGAGTTCATTGGCACAGGGCCTTTCAAGGTCGAGCGTTACATCCCTGAAGATCGCACTCTCTTCGTGGCAAATGAGGACTACTGGCAGAGTGGTTTGCCATATGCCGCTGGCATGGAACATCGCTATCTAGACTCGAACGCAGCTATCGAAGCGCTGCGCGGCGGTGAGCTGGATGTGGTGTTGCGAATGCCGAATGCGCGCTTTGTGGCCCTGCAAAACGATCCGAATCTGCAGACAGTCACCTTCCCGACCTCAGGGCACGATGCGCTGCGCCTGCGCATGGATATGCCGCCTGGCAACGATCCGCGCGTGCGCAAGGCGCTCAAGATGGCGACCAACCGCGAGGAGATCAACGCTTTCGCACAGCTCGGGCTTGGCTCGCCAGGGCGCGATGCGCCGATTGGCGCCTACTTCGCCGATTATTTCGATCCTGACTCGCCTCTGCCGCCTTATGATCCTGACGGCGCGCGCGCCTTGCTGGCTGAGGCGGGCTATCCTGACCTGACCTTCGATCTGTTCGTGCCTAACACAGGCACGCGCCCGGATTTCGCTGTGGTCATCAAGGATCAATGGGCGAAAGCCGGCATCACGGTCAACATCAACCTGGTGGATGAAGCGACCTACTACGGCGATGACGGCTGGTTGGAAGTCCAGCTGGGCATCACTGGCTGGGGAGCGCGCCCTTCGCCGCAGCAATACCTCGATTTCTCGCTCAAATCCGATGGCAAGTGGAATGAATCGCGTATTGCCGATCCTGAGCTGGATGCGCTGATCGTCAAGGCAGGCACTTCAGTGGATCGCGCTGAGCGCATTGCCGCCTACAAAGCCATTCAGCGCAAGTTAGCCGAAGACGGCCCGCTGATCATCCCTTACTTCTTCCCGACCGTAGGCGCGGCGCGCAAGGAATGGCAGTTCGAAGGAGGCTTCACTGTGCAAGCCTTCCCTGGCCGCACCACTTTCACTCGGGCGCGCCAAGCCTGAGCAAGACATGAGAGCAGGTGAGCCTGCAGCCTAGCGCTGCAGGCTCTGAGCTCGTCCTGACTTGAAAGGTGCCTGATTGCCATGCGCGCAACTGCTCGGCAGCGCCAAACTCAGCCTTTGCAGATCGTTCGCTTGAGCATGGCACGGCGCGGACGCCTGCTCAGGCGCTTGTGGCACGACGCGCCGCTCTCGAGCATCGGCGCTCTGGGCGTGATTGGCTTTCTGCTACTCGCACTGATCGGCCCTTACCTGACGCCTTATAATCCAACTGCCAACAGCCTCTCAGAGCGCAATCAGCCGCCTTCATTGGCGCATCCGTTTGGCACAGATAACTTCGGGCGCGATATCCTGAGCCGCATCATCTATGGCGGGCGCAATATCTTCGCCCTGACGGGCAGCGCCACGCTGATCGCAGTCGGGCTCGGCTTGGTGATCGGCTTGTACGTCGGCTATCTCGGCGGCTGGCTCGATCAGATCGTCATGCGCTTGGCGGATGCGCTTTTGGCGCTGCCTTCGCTGCTGCTGACATTGGTGTTGCTAGGCGCTTTGGGCAACTCGCGCTTCACGGTCTTGGTGGCAATTGTGATCCTATATGTGCCAATTGTGACTCGCGTGGTGCGCAGCGTAGTGCTAGATGTCAAGACGAAGGCGTACATTGAGGCGGCGGAAATTGGCGGCGAATCGCGCTTCCACATCCTGTTCCGCGAGATCATGCCAGCTGTCTTGCCGACTCTGGCTGTTGAAGGTGCGCTGCGCTTCTCATACGCCATTTTCCTGGTAGCATCGCTCGGCTTTCTGGGCTTAGGCGTGGCGCGCCCAGAGCCTGACTGGGGCTTGATGGTCAGTGAGGCGCGCGATTGGTATGCGCTCTCGCCACATATACTCTTCTTCCCATCTGCAGCCATTGTGGTGCTGGTGGTCTGTGTGAATTTGATGGCAGACGGCTTGCGCCGCTTGTTAGAATACAGCGAGGCCGACTGATGGAGAGCCCGATTCTCGCCATTGAGAATTTGACGGTCGCTTATCGGTTGCAGGGCGTGTGGCTAGACGCCGTGCGCGAGGTCTCGCTGAGCGTGAACGCGGCGCAGACCTACGGCATCGTCGGCGAATCGGGCAGCGGCAAAAGCACGCTCGTGCAAGCTGTGATGGGCTACTTGAGCGCTAACGGCGCTGTGCGGCAGGGCAAAATTCACTTTGAAGGCGAGGATTGGCTGAACGCGCCGCGTCGGCGCCGTGAACAAATCTGGGGAGCGCGCCTGAGCATGGTACCGCAAGATCCGCTCAGCGCGCTCAACCCTGCGCTGACGATTGGCGAGCAGATCGCCGAGTTGGTCAGGCGGCACGCGCATCTCTCGCGCCGCGCGGCGCATGCCCGCGCCGTGGAAATGCTACAGCGCGTTAAACTGCCCGATCCTGAAGGCGTGGCGCGCCGCTACCCGCATCAAATCAGCGGCGGGCAACAACAACGTGCCCTGATCGCCATGGCGCTCGCCAGCCCTGAGCTGCGCCTTCTGGTGCTAGACGAACCGACTACCAGCCTTGATGTAACCACTGAAGCCGCTATCCTCGACCTGTTCGCTGAGCTTCAAGATAGCCATCGCGCTGCTACGCTCTTCGTGACGCATAATCTAGGCGTAGTGGCGCGCATGTGCCAGCGCGTGGCAGTCCTATATGCAGGTGAAGTGATGGAAGATGCGCCAACAATCACGCTCTACAGCATGGCGTTGCATCCGTACACGCGCTTGCTGCTGCGCGCTGTGCCGCGCATCGGCGATCCGAGGCCATTGCAAGCCATACCAGGCAGGATTCCGTCTCTGCGCCAGCGGCCGAGCGGCTGTGTCTTTGCACCGCGCTGCGCAGCGGCCATTGAGCTGTGCCATGCCCAGAAACCGCCGCTAGAGCGCGCCGTTGAAGGCCATCTGGTACGTTGCCACCGCTGGCGTGAGATCGCAGCGGGCAGTTTGCGCCTCGAAGAGGCCTCAGCTGAGCTAAAACGGCGCGAAATGCAGCAGGCTGAGATCGCCTTTTTCGAGCAGCTCTTCAGCGGCGAGCAAAATGGCGCCCAAGCGACCGTGATGCGCGCCGATCACGTGCGCGTTCAATATGGCGTGCGCGGCTTGTTAGGCAGGCTGCTCGGCCAGAAGCCGCCCTTCCGCGCTGTGGACGACGTCTCAATGCGCGTGCTGCGCGGCAAGACGCTCGGCTTGGTCGGCGAATCGGGCAGCGGCAAGACGACCTTCGCGCGAAGCCTGATCGGTTTGATCGCCATTGAGAGCGGCGAAGCGCATCTGCTGGATATGCCCTTGCGCGGCAGGCCGCGTCAACGCGCCAAAGCGACGCTCAAAGCTATGCAGATGATCTTCCAGCATCCTGAGGAATCGCTCAACCCTTACCGCACTATCGGTCAGACCTTGCGCCGACCGCTGATGACGCTGAGCGGTATGAGCCGCGCCGAGGCCAATCGCGCCGCTGCCGAGCTTCTGCGCGCCGTGAGCCTGCCTGCAGACTACTTGTCGCGCTTTCCGAGCGAATTGAGCGGCGGCGAGAAGCAGCGCGTCGCCATTGCGCGCGCCTTCGCGGCACAACCGGCGCTGATTCTGTGCGACGAGCCTGTCTCCTCGCTGGATGTCTCGGTACAAGCCGCGATCTTGAACCTGCTGGCCCAATTGCAGCAGCAACATCAGGTGGCTTATCTGCTCATCTCGCACGATCTAGCCGTAGTCAGCTATCTGGCGGATTACATCGCTGTGATCTATCGCGGCCAGCTGGTTGAGCGCGGCACAGCCGAGAGCTTCTTCATGCCGCCACATCATCCGTACACAGAAGCACTCCTGGCATCTATTCCCTTGCCCGATCCCAAGGCGCGAATGCGCCGCATCCGCCTGACGGACGATCAGCCCAGCAACATCGTGCCGAGCGGCTGCCGCTTTCATCCGCGCTGCCCGCGCTACCTGGGCGATATCTGCCGTACACAAGCGCCGCCTTGGCAGCGCGATAGGCAGGGCGGGTATTACCGCTGCCACATCCCGCCTGATGAGCTGGCAGCGCTGCAAACGGAGCCCGAAGGATGATCAGCTACTTGACTCGGCGCGTGCTCTTCTTCGGCCTGACGCTGCTGCTCACCTCGCTGATCGTCTTTGCAGCAGTGCGCCTGTTGCCCGGCGACGTTGAGACCGCAGTACTCGGGCGCGGCGCCGAGCCTGCCGCGCGCGCAGCGCTGCGCCAAGAGCTAGGCTTGGACCTGCCATTCCTGATACAGTACGCCAATTGGTTGGGCAAATTCTTGCGCGGCGATTGGGGCAATTCCTACGCGCTCAAGGCGCCGATCATGCCGCTGGTCATGCAGCGTTTGGGCAACTCAATGCGCTTGGCGCTGATCGCCATGCTGATTGCCGTGCCGCTTTCGGTGCTGCTCGGCTTGTTGGCAGGCTTGAGCGAAGGCAAGCCTTTCGATATAGCCTTCAGCTTGATCTCGCTGATCCTGGTGGGCATCCCAGAGTTTGTGATGGGCATCATCTTGATCAATGTGGTGGCGCTGGAGTGGAAGCTCTTGCCGCCGAGCGCTTCAGTGCCGCCTGATGCCAGCTTTAGCGAAGCTCTGCCGCGCTTGATCCTGCCCTCGCTGACAGCTGCGGCTGTCTTGTTAGCGTACATTGGGCGCTTGACGCGCGTCGGCGTGATCGCAGAGCTGCGGCGCACTTACGTGCGCACAGCTGTGTTAAAAGGCTTGCGTTGGCGGCAGGTTGTCTTCAAGCATGTGCTACGCAACGCGCTCTTGCCGACGATCACAGTCATCGCCATCAGCTTCGGTTGGCTGATCAGCGGTTTGGTGGTGATCGAGAACGTCTTCGCTTATCCAGGCTTGGGCAGATTGATGGTCTTCGCCATACAGCAGCGCGATTTGCCGCTGATTCTCGGCGGCGTGATGATCGCCGTGACGGCCTTCGCGCTCGCCAACCTGATCGCCGATCTGCTGTATGCAGCGCTCAATCCGCGCATTCGGCTGAGCTAGAGCAAATAAAACAGCCAAGCTATTCGCCTGGCTGCTAGCGCTGTGCCGAAGGTGGGAGTCGAACCCACACGGTTTCCCAAACGAGTTTGAGTCGTTCGCGTCTGCCAATTCCGCCACTTCGGCAGCCTGGTCACATTATAGCCTAGGCGTGCCGATCCGTCAAGAGTGTGCTATAGTCCGCCCGCGAGTGAGTCGGTTAGCTTCAAAGGCGAGCTGATGCTACTGAACGAGTATGAGTGGTCGCGCAATCCGCGCGGCATGCACAACAAGAACGCGCCCATCAAGATGGACATGAACGCGCTGAGCGCAGTTGGCATGGGCTGGGCCAAATACACGGCCATCAGCGATGAGTACGTGAACGACATCGCTGAGCTGCGCGCGCGTAACATCACGCCAATTGTGCGCCTGTGGCTTCCACGCTTTGGTGCAGGCGCGCCTGAGGAAAAACAACGCTACTACCAAGCGTATCTTGAAGCAGGCTGCAAATGGTTTGAGCTTTACAACGAGCCGAATCTGGATATTGAGTGGCAAGAAGGCGTCCTGCCTGACTACAAGAATGTAGCGGGCATCATCGCGCCCTTGATGACCAACTGGCTGCGCTGGGCAGAGTGGATCATTGAGCGCGGCGGCTATCCTGCTTTCCCTGCGCTCAGCGAGGCGATCGGGGAGCATTATGACGTCATAAGCTGGCTGCGCGCCATGCTGACCTTCTTGGGCGATAACTACTATGAGCGCTTCCGCGCTGTGGCAGCTAACGGACTGTGGTGTGCTACGCATCCGTACATCTACAACCATTTCTATCAAGAGGATGGCAGCCCAAGCCGTGCGCGCCCGCCTGAGCGCCAGCGCGCCGAAGAAGGTGGCTGGCACTTTGAGTACCCTTACGATCCGATCTCTCAGGCGCACAAGCCAGGCGTGACGACCATCTCAGGGCCGCCAAGCGCGCCGAATGGCGATCCGATCGGCTTGATCGGCATGGGCGACGCTTTCATGCGCCTCTTCCGCGAGTGGTTTGGCGGCGGCGCTATCCCTGTGGTCGGCACGGAAGGCGGCATCTTCCCTGTGCCCAAAGGCGGCGATTTTCATCAGCTCGATAAGCGCTATCCAGGCTATACGGCAGCGAGCCATGCCGAAGCGACCGTGGCGATGTTCAATTGGATTGCGCAGCAAGCGCCGCCGTGGTTCTTCGGCGTCGCGCTTTGGAAGTGGGATGATTACTATGAGACGCCCTACGGCCCGTCTGCAGCGGTGATACGCATGAGCGAAGTAGCGCCGCCTTTCAAGGAAGTGCCGCCGCTCGAGGCCTTAGAAGGCGAAGGCACTGCAGGCATCCCGCGCGGCTGGATCGGACCTGGCCCGATCCATGGCAGGCCTGATGTCCATTGCCTGCTGATCACCCCAGGTTTCAACGCCGAATGGTTTTTCGTGGCAGGCAAAGCTTACTACGAGCGTTTTCGCCCACAGATTCTGCCCTCAGCCGACTTTTTGGATAACCTGACTTACCGCCAATCAGCAGGCATCACTGTGCTGGCCCTGCCGAACATCGCTGAGTCAGTGCGCCTTCAGCTGGCTGAGCGCTATCCTGCGGCTTGGCTCGATATCGTCGCTGTCGAGACACTCGATCAGCTGGCGGCCGTGCTGAACGAGCGCGCCATGCGCGGCTTACGTTTCGGTTAAGTAGCGATGCAGCAAGGCGAGTGCTGCTTCTGCAGAGCGCGCCTTGTTGCCTTCGCGATCGCTCTGCCAAAGGTGACGCTCCACGTGCGTGCCTTGCGCCGAATCTAGCGCGATGTAGACTAGCCCGACAGGCTTGTTAGGCAAGCCGCCGCCTGGCCCTGCGATGCCCGTCACGGCTAACGACAAATCGGTCTCGTAAGCAGCGCGGACGCCTCGTGCCATCTCGCCAGCGGTCTCGGCGCTGACGGCGCCGAACTGTTCTAAGGTGCTTTGCTGCACGCCTGCGAACTTCACTTTGGCCGCGTAGCTGTAAACGACCATGCCGCCCGAAAAATAGGCGGAACTGCCTGCTACATTGGTCAGGCGGTGCATGATCAAGCCGCCTGTGCAAGACTCAGCCACTGAGAGCGTCAATTGGCGCGCTGCCAGCAAGCGACCGACCACGACTTCGAGCGCTTCGTCTGTCGTCATCGAACTTCCTTTAAGGGCGAGCGAGGTAGCGGTCGTGCGTACGACCGCTACCCGATTGTCGCATTACTGTGCAGCGCCTGGCAAGAAGTCGTTAGTGAACGCCTTAGCGCTCTCGATTGGCGCCTCGAGCGCGCCCGCCTTCACCATGAAGTCCGTGAAGGCTTCCCAGACTTCGGCGCGCTGAATGCCCCATTGTGGCGCCTCAGCTTGGAACTGCTCGGCGAGCCAGATGGCGCTAGCGCGCACCAGATCGGCGTCCAGATCAGGATGCGCCTCCAGCAGGATGCGCGCTGCTTCGCTCGGCTTGGCAATGGCATCGGCGTAGCCGCGAGCTGTGGCTTGCAAGAAGGCGCGCACGACTTCAGGCTGCTCGGCGATCATGCGCTCGCTGGTGATGAAGACGGGTGTGTAGTAATCTGGCACGCACTCAGGGTAGTCCTTCAGCATCAGCAGATCGAGAGCCAAGCCGCGCTGCTGGGCACGGATGCCATCCCAGGCGTAGAAAATCCAGGTCACGTCAATTTGATCGCGCTCCATGAGCGGGAATGGCTCCAAGAAGCCGATATCCTGCATCTCGACCGTGCCTGAGGCGCCGCCACAGGCGATCAGCGCATCCAAGACGGCTCGCTCGATGATTGGGCTGCCATAGCTGCCATAACGCAGGCCGACCAGGTCTGCGGGCGTCTTGAGCGGCTTCTTGGCGCTGAGCGTGACGAAGCCTGAGGTATTGTGCTGGATGATCGCTGCGATTGAGACCACAGGCAAGCCTGCGGCGCGGCTGTAGGTCACGCCTTCCTGATAGCTGATGCCGAATTGCGCTGCGCCGCTGGTCACCACTTGATCGACGGCGATATCGCCTGCCGGCTGAATAGTGACGTTCAGGTTGGCTTCGGCGTAGTAGCCTTTGGCCTGCGCCACATATAAGCCGAGATGATTGGTGTTGGGCGTCCAATCCAGCATGATAGTGATGTCAGTTGGCGTGGCTGTGCGCGCAAATTGCGTGGCGCCGCCGAGCGGATCGCCGCCTGTGACTGCGGCGCGCGCTGCAGCTAGTGTCTCAGGCGTGGCAGGCACGAGCGCGTCGGCGAAGCCGAAATGCCGCGCGCGCAGCGTGCCGCCTTCAGCAGGCTCGGCGAAGAACACAGCCCGCTGACCGACCGAGACTTCTGAAAGGCACAGCGCCGCGCTGCCGAAGCCGCCGATCTTGACTGTCGGCGCGCCTTCGCCCTTCAAGTACTGCGCCACCGCCACTGTGGCGACCTGATAGCTGTTCTGCCCTTCAACAGCGCTGACCGTGCCTTCCAGCACCACAGCGCTCTGGCGCACGCGATGAGCGATGCTGTAGACAGGATGACCGTCAGCAGGCTGCGTGCAGGCATGCACGCTGGGCATCTCGAAGGCCAAGAGCAGCCCTACAAAGCATAGCGCCGTTAGCAAGAAAGCAAAGCGTTTCATGAGAGTTCCTCCTATCGGTTTGAACGTTCGATCTGCCAGCCCGACTCGCGTTCGGGCGTGAAATACCAGCCCAAGAGCAAGCGTTCGATCAAGCTGACGCAGGCTACAAGCAGCACACTCAGCGCTGAGGCGATCACTACAGCCGCGAAGCCCTGATCCAAGCGCGATTGATTGAACGCCTGCCGCAAGTACTGCCCTAAGCCATACTGCGCCGTGACGAACTCGCCGATCATCGCGCCGCCGATGGCGTACGTCGCCGCGATCCGCAGGCCGCTGAAGAGCGAAGGCATTGCTGATGGCAAGCGCACCTTGCGCCAAATCTGCCCGCGCGTGGCGCCCATGGCCTTCAGCAAGGCCACTAGCTCGGTATCAGTGCCTGTCAGGCCGTCTAATGTGGCCACAGCGATCGGGAAGAAGGCGAACAACGCCACGATCACGATCTTGGACTCGACGCCGAAGCCGAAGATCAAGATTAAAAGCGGCGCAATAGCCACCAACGGTATGGTCTGCGAGATAACCAGGATCGGATAGACAGCGCGCCTCAGCACGGGCAGGAAGTCCAGCAGGGCAGCCGCAAGCACGCCAACGATCAGCGCGATCAGCATGCCGACCAGCGCCTCGTAGAGCGTGGTTGGAATGTGAAAGCGCAGCAGCCGCTCGGCGCTGTTCGCCATTGCCGCGAAGACGGCGCTTGGCGGCGGAATCAGGCGTGTGGCGCTGCGATCAGCAGCCGCTAAGACTTCCCAAGCGGCGAAGGTGCTGCTCAGCAGTAGCAGCGACGGCGCGCCACGGCGCAGCAAGGCGAGCATCAGCGATACTTCGCCATTTTCTGGTCAATGGTCGAGCCATTGACGCTATCGCTGATCTTGATATAAGTCACTGCGCGTTGCGCGCCTGCCTCAAAGCAGGCTTCGTGCGCAGCACGCGCTGCTGCCAGGCACGCCTCGAGCGTGCCTTCAACCACAGTTTCCATCGGGCAGACTTCGTAACGTATGCCGCTGGCTTGAATAGCGGCAATTGCCCGATCAACCACAGGGTACGGATCATCGCAAAGCGGCACGACTTGCACACTGACAGTCACAGTGCGTTTAGCATCCATTGGCATAGCTCCTTTCACCTCATGCCTTACCGAGCGTATGAATGACCAGCAGTAAGCCTTCGGTGAAGCTGATGCGCGCTTGCGGTGCAGTCAGGACGTTGCTGATGCCGCGTGAGGTGCCGAAGTGTAGCGGCTCGCCGTGCAGTGGGTAGTACAAGCCTTCAGTGTGGATGTTGTGCACGGCAGCAGTCAGTGGCAAAAGCGAGAGCGTATCGCCGATTTGCCCATGAACTTCTGTGTGAGGCGGGCGTGCCAGCCAACAGCGCTGTGCGCCACTGATCAGCGTTGTCGAGATAGCGGCGAGTTTCGGCAAGGCGAGCAGCTGCACATTGCTGAGGGTTTGATCGAGACGGTCGCCGATAGCGGCGAAGAGCCAGAGGCGTTGGCAGCCGCGATCGTAGGCTGCCAGCACAGCCAGTTCTAAGTCGGTCTCGTCCTTGTGCGTGGGAAAGGTGCGTACATCTGCGCCTTCAGCCTTGGCGCGCGCCAGCTGATCGGGTGAGACGGAGTCCATATCGCCAATGACCAGATCAGGGCGCAAGCCGAGCGCGTAGACGTGCCGCAAGCCGCCATCAGCTGCGATGACAAAATGCGGCTGCGTCTCGGCGCGCTTGAGCGCAGCGCGCACGGCGCTGCCATCTTGCAAGTCGCCATTGAGGAAGATGAGCGCGTCGAGCATTAAAGCACCACTTTCCCCGCGTAAGGAAAGTGGCGCGAAGCGCTGTGCTGTGGGCACATAGCCTGATCTCTCCCTACGGCGGCATTATCCGCATCAGGTTCAAGGGTCGGCGCTGTTTGCGAGCGCCCTCTCAGCCTAGCTAACCTAAGCTCCCCTGCTGTTCATTGACTCAATCCTAGCACAAGCACGCCGAAATAGCAAGCCCTACTCGAGGCGAAACATCCCGCTCGAGTAGGCAGGGAAAAGCGTGCTGTTCGGGCAGCACAGTTGCCGCTGGCTGATGAAAAGGCCGCGCGATCTCGACGTTGCATCCAAGTTCTACATCGCTACTATGCTATCCGTGCCTGACTGAGCGTGCTTTTCATGAGCGCCAGGCGAGTTCTCCGCGCATGAATC
>RFIM01000094.1 GCA_003695215.1 Chloroflexota bacterium | reverse complement strand
GCGCAAGCGCCGATCAGCGCGGCTCAGAGCGAGCGCAGCGCCTCAGGCGAGCGCTTGCCCAGCTCTTCTAAAAGCGCAGCGGCCGTGTGAACGCCACGATACAGGCACTCGAGAGCGAACTTCTCATTGGGGCCATGCGCGCCGTCATCGGGCAAGCCATAGCCGACCAACAAGACAGGCACGCGGTAGGTTTGCATGAAAGTTGCCACAACAGGGATCGAGCCGCCTTCGCGCAGGAAGAGCGGCCGCGCGCCGAAGCCGCGCTCATAGGCCCTCACAGCGCATTCCATCGCTAAAGAATCAATTGGCACAAGGGCAGGATAGCCGTGATTGAGCGCGCGCATTTCCCAAGTGACCGTCGGCGGCGCCAGGCGGGCGATCTGAGCGCGGATGAGCGCCTCAATCTCGTGTGGATCTTGATCGGGCACCAAGCGGCAGCTGATCTTGGCTGTGGCTTTGGCAGGCAGGACTGTCTTGGAGCCCTCACCGGTGAAGCCGCCCCAGATGCCGTTCACCTCAAGCGTCGGTCGCGCTCCGACGCGCTCGCGAAGCGTGTAGCCGGCTTCGCCCCATGGCTGCGGCGCGCCCGTCAGGCGGCGCCATTCGGCCTCGCTGATATCCGTCTTGGCGATGGCAGCGCGTTCCTCAGCGCTGAGCGGACGCACCTTGTCGTAGAAGCCTGGCACAGCCACGCTGCCATCAGGCTGATGCAGCGCCGCGATGATCTCGCACAGCGCCTGCGCGGGATTGTGAACTGTGCCGCCAAAGCCGCCGCTGTGCAGATCGCGCTCTGGGCCGCGCACCTCAAGCTCGAAGTAGACCAAGCCGCGCAAGCCGTAGACGATGCTCGGCTGCTGCAGCGATTGAATGGCCGTATCCGAGATCACCACGACGTCGGCGCGCAACCACTCCTGATGCGCGGCGATGAACCCATCTAGATTGGGCGAACCGATCTCTTCCTCGCCTTCGATCAGGAATTTCACATTGACGGGCAAGGCGCCGCTCGCTTGCATCAGCATCTGAACGGCCTTGATGTTCACATAGACCTGTCCTTTGTCGTCTGAGGCGCCGCGCGCGTACAAATTGCCATCGCGCACTTCAGGCGCAAAAGGATCGCTCAGCCAGCCGGCTGCGAGCTCAGCAGGCTGCACGTCATAGTGACCGTAGATCAGGACGGTCGGTTTACCAGGCGCGCCGAGCCACTCGCCATAGACCACAGGATGGCGCGCCGTCGGCATGATTTGGACGTGCGTCAGGCCTGCGGCGCGCAGTTGCTCGGCCGTCCAAGCTGCAGCGCGCTGGACATCGGCGTTGTGCTCGGAGAGCGTGCTGATGCTTGGAATGCGCAGGTATTCTTTCAGCTCTTCAAGGAATTGTTCGCGGTTGGCGTCAATCAAAGCGTGAATCTCGGTCATCAGGCACTCCTGTTTCAGAAAAAGGTGCTTGATTATAGGCACAGCGCCGCCAGAAATAAAACAGGTCGGCGCCTTAAGCCGACCTGCCGCCAAGTTGCGCGGCGCTCACCAGCCGCGCTTAGCCATGCGCTCGCTCTCAGGCATTAGACTGACATTAATGCCGACCATTGGTTCGCCGAGGTTGCGGCTGACTTCAGCCAGCATCTTCGGATCGTTGTAATGAGTGACTGCTAAGACGATCGCTTTGGCGCGCTTGGCAGGATCGCCGCTCTTGAAGATGCCGCTGCCGACGAACACGCCATCCATGCCCAACTGCATCATCAGCGCGGCGTCCGCTGGCGTGGCCACGCCGCCGGCAGCGAAGTTCACCACAGGCAAGCGGCCTGCCCGAGCGACTTCGCGCACCAGTTCGTAGGGCGCTTGGATATCTTTGGCGTAGCTGAACAGCTCATCTTCATCCATGCTGGTCAGGCGGCGAATCTCGCGCTGCACGGCGCGCGCGTGGCGCACTGCCTCGACGACATCGCCTGTGCCTGCCTCGCCTTTGGTACGCAGCATGGCCGCGCCTTCGGCCACGCGGCGCAAGGCCTCGCCTAGATCGCGGCAGCCGCACACAAAGGGCACGCGGAAGCGATGCTTGTTGATGTGATGCGCTTCGTCAGCAGGCGTTAGCACTTCGGATTCGTCGATGAAGTCTACGCCGAGCGCTTCTAGGATTTGCGCCTCGACAAAATGACCGATGCGGCACTTGGCCATCACAGGGATGCTCACGGCTTCCTTGATGCGCTCGATCAATTCGGGATCGCTCATGCGCGCCACGCCGCCTTGCGCGCGGATATCAGCTGGCACGCGCTCCAGCGCCATGACGGCGCAAGCGCCGGCTTCTTCGGCGATGCGCGCCTGCTCAGGCGTGACCACATCCATGATCACGCCGCCTTTGAGCATTTGCGCCAGGCCGCGCTTCTCCGTCGTCAGATCAGGATATTCTGTTGTACCGTCAGTGCCATTTCTGCCCATCATCGCCTGAAGTCCTTTCGTGAATTGCTTTGATATAAGGATAACAGGCGTGGCCTGTTTGTAGCTAGACCAAACTAGACCAAGTGAGGTGTGTGAGCGGCACGTAAAATGCGAGGCGCCCACCTTGCAGTGAGCGCCTCGCTGAAACTTGAGATGGCGCGAGATCAGGTGAGCGCGCCGCCGATGGTCGAGAAGACGTTGCCGATGATCGGGCCGAGAACGGTCAGGATGACGATCACGACGATGGCGACCAGCACGAGGATCAGCGCGTACTCGACGAGGCCTTGGCCTTCTTCACGTGGTAGGTACAACATGGCACAACTCCTTAGAACTGATAAATGCTTCTCAATTGAAGCAATTCCACTATAGCACGTGCCGCAGGCGATGTCAATAATCTGACACATAACGAATGCGTAACGATCCCAAAATTCATGAACGCTTCACAAATCAATCTTTATGGTGATAGCGCACCAAAATGCACGCCAATGGCTGTTGGCGCGTTTGTATCCACGGCCACTGCGTAGACCGTGCCGTCGTTGCCGCTGAGCATCAAGCCGCCTTCAAAAACCTGCCACAAGCCGTTGTAAGGCTGCTCAGCGGCGACCGCCCAGCCGAGCGCCTCGCGCACGGCGGGATTAGCGCGCCAAATGGCGCCGAAGCCGCGGATTGGCTGCAGCAGCGGCTCAGGCGGCTGCAAGCTCGGATCGCGCTCAGGCTGAGCTTCGGTCCAGCCGTCGGTGAACTTCCAGGCAGTGTTGGCAGCGGCGCCACGCGCTTGCAGCGCCAGGACGTAAATTTCGCGCGTATCGCGCCAGAACATCAGGCCGCGCTCGAACGGCTGAGTCACAATGGTCAGGCTGATCGGCTCAGCGCGCGGGCAACCTAGCCGCGGGCGGATATTTGGATCGCTGGCAGCGCGCACGAATGGCGCAGCGATAGGCACGCTGCACTGGCCCGACGGAGCGATCGGCGCAGGCGGCGGATTGGCGCCAATTAGCGGTACATTTACGCCGCTAATCGGATTGGCGGCTTGGCGCGTGGTCGCCAGTGACGGCTGCGTGATGATCAGCGGCGCTTGTAAGCTGCTGCGCGTTGAAGGCGTGCCAAGCGGCGCAGTCGCAGCGCCCATGAAGACGCCGCGCACAGGTGTAGCTGTGGAAGTCGCGCTTGGCGTCAGGCTTGGCATAGGCGTATGTGTATCGCGAGTAGCTGCTTGCACGGCAGGATCGGGTGTTGGCGTGCGCGGCAAAGTTGCCAGCGCCTTTGGCAGAGCCTCGAAGTTGGGCAAAATGGCATCACCGCTTGGCTGTGGCAACGCGCTGCAAGCGCTCAGCGCCGCCACAAGGCCGATCAGCATCACTCGCCCGAATCGCATGACTCAACCTCGCTCAGCGCGAACTCGCGCGCCTTGAACGTCTCGAATCGGCCGCTCTCAGGCTGCCAGTATAGCCCAAAGGCGAGGCGCTTTCCACCTTGTGCTTGCGGCACTAGATACTGATCGCGTACCAGCTCGCCTGCTTGCCACAGCGTCGTCGGATACCAGCCGTACACAGGCGCGCTGCTATCAGCTTGCGCTAACGGCACATCGCTCTCAGCGCTGAGCAGATGCACGAAGACGCTCAGATCGCGCTCAGGCTTGCGCAAGGCAGCCCATTCTATATCCAGTCGGTAGCCCTCAGCTGCTCGGCAAAGCGCTGCGCTGACCAAGCCGACGCCTTCGGCGATCTCCAGCGCCTCGTCGGCGCGCTGCGGCACCGTGCGGATTTGCACCACATCCAGGGCAGGCGCGCTCAAGTGCGCCGCGCCGAGCTGCTCGCGCCACCAAGTCAGCGGGAAGCGATAGAAAGTATCGCGCAGCGTGTAGAGCGCGCCTTCGCGGCTGAGCGCCGCCAGATCGGCGGTGTGCTTCACAAGCCGCAGATCGGCATTCTCGCCCGTCACATAAACCGAAAAAGCCACGGCTGCGTGGCGCGGGCCCCAGGGCAACATCAGGATTGGCGTCGCGGCTTGGCGCGGCACGCGCTTGGCCGCGGCAATCGCCTGGATGCCGATCGGATCGCTCGTCAGCGCTGAGACGAAGTTGCTGCTGAGCGAGATCAGGATCAGCGCGCTCAGCGCGGCGAACTGCAAGCCGACGCTGTAGCGCAAGCCGACCTGAAGGCTTGACCATGCCACGCCTAGCGCCACGATCAGCAGCGCTGACATCGGCATCGCCACTGCCTCGGGCATCACCACGCGATGCAGCAGCGCTAGCCACAGCATATGCGCGCCAAAAGCCAGCCACAGCACCACGCCAAGGCGCCTCTCAATCAGCGGCAAGGCTATCAGCGCAATGGCGCACGGGATCAGCAGCACTGGCGAGAGTTCCAGCCACAAAATGCCGAGCGTCCTACCGACGTTCTCCAGAATGCCTGTCAGGTCGTTGGGCAAGGTGAATAAGAACGCTGCTTCAGCGCCTGTGAACTCGTGCCAGAAGCCCGACCAGGTGCTTGGATCGTTATAGACCCAGATGGCGCCTGCTTGAGCGCGCAGCGGCAAGTACACGTAGGGCAAGAAGCCTGCTGCGCCTGTGGCCAAAGCTGCTAGCGCCGTCAAGAGCGCCCGACGCGGCGCCTCTCTGAACGCCTGCCACGCCTCGGGCAGCACTGCGTAGAGCAAAGCAGGCGCCAAAAGCGCGATCAGCCGATGATGTGCCACGCCCAAGCCGCCAATCAGCGCCAAGAGCATCAGGCGGCGATAGATCGGAATGCCGCGCCAAACCGCAATGGCGATCAGGCCTAGCTGAAAGACCAAGCTCAGGCTGTAGACTTCCGGCACGACCGCGTGAAACCAAAGCGTACGCGGCAAGCCGAGCAAGAACGTGCACGCCGTCGCTACAATCAAATCATCGGTCAGGTGCAGCAGCAAGGCGAAGCCGACGCCGAGCGCGATCAAATGCCAGAAAGTGCTGTGCAGCGTCGGCGCAACCTCAGGCGCAAGGCCAATGGCGCGCAAAGCGCTCACAAACACGTTGCCGCTGATCGTCCATAGTGGATAACCGCTGTGATGGAACGTGCCCCACAGGTTCAGCGTCACTTGCGCCTCGCTGACGTCGTCCATGTACGGATTCTCGCCGCCGCCAACCTGCGTGAGCATCGTTGGCGCGTAGATGAGCAGCAAGAGCGCGTAGACGCCGCTCAGGCATAGCGCCGCCTTGCGGAAAGTTGGCTTGATGCGCTTATTGGCCTTCACAAGGATGCTGTCGCTCACCTCTGTGGCACATCCGCCATCAGCAAGCCGCGCAGCACCATCGCCACGCCTACGGCGATCAGCACTAGGCCGATCAGTGTGTGACTGACCTCGGCGATGCCTTGTGCCGCCAACAGCAAGCTGAGCGAAGCGCCAAGCCATGCTGCGGCGAACACAAAGCTGCGCGGTCGCTTTCTGAGCAGCGCAGCCAGCGACCACAACACGCCGAAGCTCGTTGCTGCAATGGGCGCGCCTGTGAAGAATGCCGCTGGCATCAGCTCTAGGCTCAACAGCAGCCACACAGCGCCTATCAGCGCGGTTGCTAAGATGCCCAGCACGACCGAGCCTTGCAGCGTAAACGGCAAACGCGCTTTGGGCGGCGTCAGGCGGCGCATGCTCAGTTGACGAACGCGCTCTTCTCGCCTTCAAGGCAACGGGCGCCGTTCGGGCCAACGATCAGCGCATAGCGCATATTGCGCGGCAACTCCAGGCGGTCGCCGCGGCGCAGCGTCACCCTTTGATTCAGGTCAGGTAGGAGGACTTCAAGGCTGCCTTCGACGCAATAGAGGACTTTGGCATGCGCATGGTTGCGCAGCGGATAGCGGAAGTTGGCGCGTTGCGTCCAAGCGTAAGGCTGAATGCCTTCCCTGGCCAACAGCACGCGGATAGCCTGCTCAGTTGGATGACTGCCGCCGCGCCAACGCAGCAAGCGAACAGCTTCTGAGCCTGGCTTCAAAGTTTCAGTGGCTTTCATAGCATCTCACCTGTTTTTGCGCACTCAGCGCAGAGTTTTTTCCAAAATCCAACATGGCTCGTTGACGTAGTGCATCACGCCTTGATGATCTTCGTAGCTCCAGCGGCCTGCATCCTCAGCGATGACGCAAAAGCCGTGCCGCTCATAGAGTCGGCGCGCTGCGCTGTTCTCCTTGGCTGCTGCAATGCTCACAGAAGCATAGCGCCGCTCGCGCAGGATGGCTTCAGCCTCGCGCAGCAGCGCCGAGCCCAGCCCTTGCCGCTGGAAAGCGTCCATCACGCGCAGCGAGTAGAGATAGGCGTGCTTGCCCATAGCCCGCCACGAATCTTCATAGCGCTCCAGCTGGATGAAGATTTGCCCGATAGGAAAGCCGTTGACGTCGGCCAAGAGCATCAGCCGCAAGCCGCGCAGCTGCTCTTCATAGGTGCGCTCAAAGACGCGCCGAAAGTGCGTGTATTTGCCGTACCATTCTAGCTTGGGCAGGTCTTCGCGCTCAGCAAAGCGGAAGATCACCTGCAGCTGCAAGCAGAGTGTGTGTCGCTCAAGCGCGGTCATGGCTCAATTTTTCTGCAATTCCTCGATCCAGCTTTTGAGCAAGGCATGTTGTGCTTCAGCTGTGGGCGCTGCGCCATCTAGCACAGCGTCGCGCAAGCGGTTGAGCAGTTTACCGAAAAGCGGGCCTGGTTTCAAGCCTAGCTCGCGCAGGAAGTTGCCGTCCACAGATGGCTTGATGTGGCGCATTTTGAAGAGATAGCGCAAGGCGCGCTTGCGGTCAAGCCGCGAGCCGAGCAGCGCCGCCGCCAAGATTGCCTCTGGGCAAAAAGGCGCCAGCGCCTGCGCGATCTGGCTGGGCAGCGCCTCAGCGGCTAGCGCGGCTAGCGCCAGCCGCGCGCCATGCACCTCAGAGAGCGCGCGGTGCGTTGCTTTGGGCAAGGCCAGGCGTGCCAGCAGCGCAGGCGACTCAGGGAAGGTGCCGCCAAAGATCGCCCAGCGCAGCACCAGCGGATCGACGTCGTCAGGCAACCTTAGAGCGGGCAAATTTGCGTAGATATTCGCTAAACGCTCATCAAAAGTTAATCTGGGATGCACTGCCTGCAGGACGCCACGCTCTGAGAGCCAGCGCAGCGCGAGGTGCGGCTTGAGCTCTTCGAAAATCAGGTCGAATTCGTGGCGCAGGCGCTCGCCGCTGAGCGCGGCGATGTAGGGCAAGGCGGCGGGCAGCTGCGCAGCGCTCTCAGGCTCAAGCTCGAAGCCGAGCCGCGCCACAAAGCGCGCCGCGCGCAAGATGCGCGTGGGATCGTCTTGGAAGCTGCGCGGATGCAGGATGCGCAGCACCTTGGCGCGCAGATCGGGCAGGGCGTTCAGCGGATCGACCAGCGCGCCGAACGGCTCGGGCGCAAGCTGTATGGCGAGCGTGTTGATGGAGAAATCGCGGCGGCGCGCATCGCGCAGCAGGGCGTCCTGGCCATCAATCAGAGTGACGCTCGGCAGGGCTGCAGGCTCGGCGTAATACTCAAGGCGCGTGGTAGCGAAATCCAGGCTTGGCAAGGGCGAGCCGTCAGGCAAATGCCATGTGGCTGTGCCGAATTGCGGATGCGCTGTGAGCGTGCCGCCATGCCGCTGAGCCAACGAGCGCACGAGCGTCACGGCATCGCCAACCACGACTAGGTCGAGGTCGGGCGTTGTGAGCGGCAAATCCAACAGCCTATCGCGCACGAAGCCGCCAATCACATAGAGCGCTAGACTGTGCTCTTGGGCGCTGTGTGCCAGCAGCCGCAAGAGCGGCAAGAGCGCCTCTGGCAGTTTTTCCTGCATGGCCTTGAGTGTAGCTTCAGTCAGGTAGCAAAACGGGACGAAAGCCGATTGAGTCGAGTTCAATTCCAGGGATATTCTGATAGCGGTAGAAGTTATTGACCAGCGCGCCTTCTGAAGACCAGGAGCCGCCGCGCAGGACGCGCGGATTGTGGCCGTCCAGGTGCGTCTCGTCGGTCTGCCATTCGGTCAGGCACCATTCCCAGACGTTGCCATGCATATCGAGGACGCCGAAAGGACTGCGACCGTTCGGATAGGCGTCCACAGGTGTGGGCGCGCCAATGCCCGATTCGCGGGTATTACAGCGCTTAGGGTCGAAGCGATTGCCGTAAGGATACTTGAGATTGTCATCGCCTTGCGCGGCGCGCTGCCACTGTATCTCAGTGGGCAAGGTGATGCGCCTGCCAGTGCGATGGCTGAGCCAGATGCAGAAGGCCACTGCATCAAACCAGCTGACGCGGGTGCGCGGCAGGCGGTCACCTGAGCTGGTAACTCGATTGGGATGCGGCCGTTTGCGCCGCCAAGCTGTGGCGTGCAGCGAGTACGTCCACCAGCGGATATCGCGGTAGCCATCGGGCGCTTCGAGGAAGACTTGATACTGAGCATTGGTGATCGGAGTCTGGGCGATTTTGAAGGCAGCGACCTTAAATAGGCCGCCACCTGAGCCGATCGGATTGCATTTGCGCGGATCGGTAGCGCTCTCAATCAGCACATGGCCTGCAGTGACGCCACACCAAGTGAAGTCGGGCAAGAAATCACTGACGTCCTTCAAGTGAAGCGCTTGCTTTTGGCGCGGGCGCAGCTGGTAGTTAAGATCGAGCGGATCGTCGAGATATTCAGGGTAGTTGGAGCGGAACTCGCGCCAAGCGGAGATGGCCAGATCGAGGTTGACCTGGCTCAGGGCAGCGATCTCTTCGTAGGCTTGCTGAGCTTCTTGGCGGCGGCGCACTTGGTACAAGCTGCGTTCTGCGTGTTCAATCACAGTCTGCAAAGAGAAGAAGCGCGGCTGATAGCCTGCAGCGGCGAGCGCTTTTAAGTTTTCGATGGCCTGCTCGTAGGCGCCATCGCGGATGAGCGCTAAGGCCTCGGCGAAGCGCAAGGCATAGCGGCGCTGCTCCTGGCTGAAGGCTGAGTGCGCCTTGCTGTTTGAGTTGCGATCGGCTAAGGCGTGCAGCACGTTGCTGAGCATGGCATCGTAGGGCTTGTGGACGAAATCGTGGATGTGCAGGCGCCCTGGCGAGATCGTGATCGGCAGGCTGCTAAAGTCAGTCTCGCGCACTAGGATCGGCACAATCACAGGGCGGCGCTCAGGCGGTAGGCCTGCGGCGTGGTCCAACTCGATGCGCGCGCCGCTGCCTGAGCTGATTGAATCGGGCGAGATGGCGAAAACAAAGTGTGTGCACTGCTCAATGCCTTCCTTGATCTCTTCCCAGAAAGGCACGCGGCCGCTGATGCGCCAGATATCCAGCCAAACGTGGTGTTCGGCGCGAACCAATTCTTCTGCTAGTGCGACAACGAAAGAACGGTCGTGCGAACTATAGCTGAGGAAAACTTTCGCCATGCATATACGCCTTTGCAATGGATTTTTATCCTTCATTTATTATGTGGCAAAAGTGCGATTCCTGCCTAACGCCCAAAGAGCTTTTTTCATTTTTGTGAGTTCTGTGAAGAAAATACGAATCGCTTTGCAGCAAGAGGTAGTACAATAGAGACGCTGTTGGCTAGCGCGTTTCAGGAGGTGGTTCCGTGCAGGTCATTGTGTATCTGTTGCTGTTAGCGGTCACAGGCGTGCTGAGCTTTTTCGTGGCCGGCATTCGCTACGTGCCAAACAACCGAGTCGGCATTGTGGAGAAGCGCTTCGCCACTAAAGGCTCAGTCAAGGCGGATTCGTTCATCGCGCTGAACAAAGAAGCCGGCTATCAACCGAACGTGCTGCGCGGCGGTCTCTCATGGCTGATGCCGATTCAATATAGAGTGCATTTGGTGCCGCTAGTGACCATTCCGCAGGGGCAGATTGGCTACGTCTTCGCGCGGGACGGCATTCCGCTAGCGCCGACGCAATCGCTGGGCAGCGTGATTCCAGAAGGCAAGACTTTCCAAGACGTGGAAGGCTTTTTGAAGAACGGCGGGCAGCGCGGCCCGCAGCGCGAGATTCTGCGCGAGGGCACCTACGCGCTGAACCTGGCGCTGTTTGTAGTCTTCACTGAAGATGGTTTGTACTACCTGCCGATCAGCCGCGAAGAAGAGATGATCTTCAAGCGCATGGCAGGCTTGCTGCGCGAGCGCGATGCCTTCCGCCCAGTGGTGATCAAAGGCTCAGATGACAAGGTCGGCATCGTGACGGTGCATGACGGGCCGGCCCTTGAGCAAGACGAGATCATCGCGCCCGCCGTCGGCACCGATCCAGACGATCCTGAGACCTACCACAACAACTTCCAAGACCCTGAGAAGTTCTTGCGCGCAGGCGGCCGACGCGGCCGTCAATTACAGGTGATCGTCGAAGGCACGTATTACATCAATCGCCTGTTCGCCACGGTTGAGCTGATCGACAAGACTGTGATCGAGGTCGGCTATGTCGGCGTAGTTGTCTCTTACGCGGGCTCGCGCGGCGGCGATATCTCAGGTGAGGAATACAAGCACGGCGAGCTAGTGCAGCGCGGCGAGAAAGGCGTCTGGAATGAACCGCTGATGCCTGGCAAGTATGCTTTCAATACTTACGCCGGCCAGGTCATCCTAGTGCCGACCACCAACATCATCCTGAAGTGGAATAAAGATGAGATCGGCACGCATCGCTTCGACGAGAATCTCTCGGCCATTGAGCTGATCACCAAAGATGCTTTCGAGCCCGTCCTGCCGCTCTCAGTAGTCATGCACATTGACTACCGCAAGGCGCCGCTGGTCATTCAGCGCTTTGGCGATATCAAAAAGCTGGTCGATCAAACGCTCGATCCGATGGTCGCTGCCTATTTCAAGAACATCGGTCAGACGCGCACGCTAATCCAGCTGATCCAAGAGCGCAGCCAGATTCAGCAGCAAGCCTCGCAGGAGATGCAAGAGCGCTTTGCGCACTATAACTTGGAGCTGGAAGAAGTGCTGATCGGCACTCCGGCTTCATCGGCTAACGACCGCAAGATCGAGGAGATTCTGGCACAGCTGCGCGACCGTCAGATCGCCATTGAGCAGATTGAAACCTACAGCCGCAAGCAGCAAGCAGCCGCCAAAGAGCGCGAATTGCGCCAAGCTGAGGCGATCGCCAAGCAGCAGACCGCGCTGACCGAGTCCGAGATCAGCATCACTATCCAGAGCAATGAAGGCAAGGCAGCCTACCAGCGCTCGCTGCAAGAAGCGGCCAAGATCAGGGCGCTCTCCGAGGCTGAGGCAGAGCGCGATGCGCGCATCGGTATTGCGCGCGCCATTGCCATTGAGGAACAAGTGCGCGCCTATGGCGGGCCGCAATTCCAAGTGCTGCAGCAGGCCCTGGATCGCTTCAGCCAAGCGATTGAGAACGCCGGCATTGAGATCGTGCCGCGCATGGTCGTGAGCAGCGGCGGCGAGTCAGGCGGCACTTACAGCGCCTTCGAAGGGCTAATGATGCTCCTGCTCTCAGAGAAGCTCGGCGTGCCGATGAGCGATGGCTCGGCCAGCAACGGCGCTACCTCTGAGCAGGTTCGGCGCTTGCGTGAGAGCATTCTCAGCAGCATGAATCGGCCTGCGCAACCTACTCAGAATGGCGAGCGCGCTGCAGCGCAAGATGC
>RFIM01000093.1 GCA_003695215.1 Chloroflexota bacterium | reverse complement strand
TATCCACAGGCTTTCCTAGCGCCCAGCAGCGGCTTTGTAGCGCTGAAGGTCGGTCAGATCGGCGCCGAACGGCTGTACATCGCCAAGCCGAACGGCACCTGGCATTTGATACGGGAGAATTTGAGCGGCCTAGGCGATCCGTTGTGGTCGGCAGATGGCGTTTATTTGGCCTTCACGCAAGCCGTCAATGGCGCGCAGGTTACGCTAGAGATTGTGAACGCAAATGGCGCCTTGATTCGGCGCGTGGAAGGCTACCAGGGCTTGTTCAGAAACTTGAGATGGACGCGATGCGGCTATTTCGATTGAGCCAATGGCTGAGCGCGCTGATCGCGTGGCTGACGCCAATTTTGCTGGTGCTAGTTGGCGTGCGCTTGCTGATGAGCGAGCCATATTTGGCGTTGGCCTACCGCATGCCTGATTTTCCCGCCGATCCCTACGGCTTCACGCTCGCCGATCGGCTGCGCTACGCGCCATATGCTGTGCAATTCTTGCTCAACGGCGCGCCGCCGAGCTTCCTGGCCAGTTTGACTTTCCCTGATGGCACGCCGCTCTTCAATGCGCGCGAAGTGCAGCACATGGTGGACGTGCAGCAGGTGACACAAGCGGCGATGCTGGCTTTGGCTGTGCTTGGCGCGTTCGCTGTGCTTGGCTCGCTGATCTTGCTGCGCACGCCTGAAGGGCGCGAGACGCTGCGGCGCGGCTTGCGCGGCGGCGCTATACTCACCTGGCTATTGCTGGCGGCGCTGATCGGCTACATCCTGCTGGATTGGGATCACTTCTTCGATAGCTTCCACAACTTGTTCTTCGCGGAAGGCACGTGGCGCTTCTTTATGTCGGATACGCTGATACGGCTCTTCCCGAGCCGCTTCTGGCAAGACGCTGCGCTGATGTTGGGCGCCTTTTGTGCCCTGAGCGCGCTGCTCATCCTGTTAGGGACGCGCCAACGCGCTCAGCGCCTGTGAGCGCGCCTACAGGCCATATTCACGGCGAATGGCGGCCAGCAAGCCGCGCACGCCTGCGTTCACGAGCATGTAGCATTCCTCGAACTTGCCTGTGTAGTAGGGATCGGGCACTTCGCGCACACCGAGCTGCGGCGCATAGTCCAGCAGCAGTGCCACATGCGCATGCGGATTGTTGGCAATCAGGCGGATGCGCTCAAGGGCACGGATGTGGTCGTGCGTCATGCCGATCAAGTAGTGGAAATTGGCGCCATCTTGCTCGGTCAGCAGGCGGGCGCGCTTGCTGAAGATGATGCCATGCTTCTTCAGCACGCTGACCGTGCCGCTGTGCGTCGGTTGGCCTGCTTCGTAGCTATCGATGCCTGCTGAGTCGGCGAAGATGCGATCCTGCAAGTTGGCTTCGCGCACCAGATGGTTGAAGATGCCATGCGCCATAGGCGAACGGCAGATATTGCCTGTGCAAAGGAAAAGGACACCGATCATCGAGCTTTGCTCCTACTTGCTCAGATAGAGCCTTCTTGCGCCTTGGGCTGCGATTATGGAAAAGTGAAAAGCGCCTTGAAAAAGTCTCTTAAGTGGGCTAAACGCAGCGCGCTACAGAATGAACAAAGTTTAGGCATTGAGGAATCTAGCACAATCGAAGGCAAATGTAAACAGGTCGTGCCTTAACCTTGGCGCACATCAGAGTTGACGGACGCAAGCTTTGGGCGCATAATGAAGGGCTGCTTTTTAGAACAGGAAGTGTGCAGTTATGCCAATCTCAGACTATATCCGTCAGCTGCGCGAGAAGGTTGGCCAGGCGCCGATTTTGATGCTCGGCGTGGCAGGCGTGGTGATCAACGCAGCGGGCGAGGTGCTTTTGCAGCGGCGCAGCGATAACGGTCAGTGGGCGCTGCCAGGCGGCGCGCTCGATCCAGGCGAGGAGCCTGCCGAAGCTGTAGTGCGCGAAGTCTGGGAAGAGACGGGCGTGCTGGTCGCGCCTGAGCGCGTAGTCGCGATTCATGGCGGCGAGGAATTCTTCGTGCGCTATCCGAACGGCGATCAGGCGTATATCGTCAGCATCACCTTCGCTTGCCGTCCGCTGCGTGGCGAGCCACACGTGAACGATGACGAGTCGCTGGAGGTGCGCTATTTCTCGCCCGATCAGCTGCCGCCGCTGCCTGAGCGGACGCGCCTGCGCATCGATCTGGCCTTGCAAAACGATCCGCGCTGCCAGTTCCGTTACACACCGCAAGCCTTAGGAGAAGACCAGGCATGAATCGTCAGGTTGTTCGTACACACAAAGCGCCGCGCGCCATTGGCCCATATTCGCAGGCGATCGTCGCCAATGGCTTTGTATTCTGCTCAGGGCAAATTGCGCTCGATCCTGCCACAGGCGCGCTGATCGAAGGCGATATCGCCGCGCAGACCGAGCGCGCTATCCAAAATCTGAGCGCCGTGCTGGAAGCAGCAGGCAGCTCATTGGCGCATGTGGTCAAAACGACCGTCTTCCTGCGCAGCATGGCCGACTTCGCGGCTATGAATGCGGTCTATGAGCGCTACTTCAGCGAGAATCCGCCTGCGCGCAGCACGGTCGGCAATCTGGAGCTGCCGCGCGGCGCGCTCTTTGAGATCGAGGCCATTGCTGCGCTGCCATAGCCTGAGCATAGGCTGAGCGTTGTGGCAGCGCGCTCATGAGACGTGTAAAGTGAGCCGAACGATCGAAATTCAGCGGCTTTATAGTTATGGCGCGTGCAAGACGTCCTAACAGTGCCTACAAGCGCCCGATTCCGCAAGCAGGCGTTTACGGCACTTCAACGCAGTTCAGTGGCGCGCCTCTACGTCCGCGCAGGCAAGTCTCAGCGGTATGGATGTGGGGCTGCGGTTTTTTGAGCAGCTTGATATGCCTTGGCGGCTGCTTGCTGAGCCTAGTCGTTGGCATGATCGCTTTCAGTGCCTTGCCTGAAGATTTGCAAGCGGCGGCGGCGCGGCGCGTGCCGATTCTAGCGGCGTTGATGGCGCCAACTGCCACGCCTGACCCGCGCCTTGAAACCGTGCCGACTATCGATCCGACGCGCGCCGCTGAAGCAGCTCGGGCTTTCGGCCTGGAGCCTGGGGCTGAAACAGCTGAGCCAACATGGCCCTTTGCCACGCGCCAAAGCGGGTGGCCCACCTTCACGCCTGGCGGGAGCGCGCCCCTGCTGCCCATCACGCCGACCCCGCTGATGGGCAACCCTGTGCCGCCCACAGCTACCAACACGCCGCGCCCAACCGCCACAAACGAGCCGTTGCCGATCCGCTACTACCTGCCCAATCCCGTCCCGCGCGAGGCACAAGGTTGGAACAACTGTGGGCCTGCCAACTTGGTACAAGGTTTGCGCGTGCTGGGCTACGAGACCAAGCAACGCGAGGTGGCTGCTTGGCTGAAGCCGAACAGCAACGATGCCAACGTCAGCCCATGGCAGATGGCCGCTTACACCAACCAATTCACGCCGCTGCGCGCGCTGGTGCGCGTCAACGGCACGCTCGACCTGATGAAGCGCCTGATCTACAACGGCTTCGGCGTGATCATCGAGACGGGCTTGTATGATGAGCGCAACCAATGGCTTGGCCATTATGTCACGCTGGTCGGCTGGGATGACGTCGGCGATCCGAATCGCGGCGGCTTTCTGTACGGCTTGGATACGCTTGAGAACAACGGCGCTGATGGCAAGGGCGTCCGTGAGTATTATGGCAGCCTGGACGCGCGCTGGAAGCACTTCAACCGCGTCTATCTGGTCATATACCGCGCTGAAGAGGAAGGGCGGCTGCGCGCGCTGCTGGGCGAGGCTTTTGATGAGCGCACGAACGCCGAGCAGGCTCTAGTGCGCGCGCTGCAGGAGACGAAGCTGAATCCAAACGATCAGTTCGCCTGGTTCAATGTGGGCAGCAATTATGTGCTGCTGGGCGCCTACAAGGAAGCTGCGCTCGCCTATGATTTGGCGCGCGCGCGCGGCGGCGGCTGGCCTTGGCGCATGCTGTGGTATCAGTTCGGGCCGTTCAAAGCCTACTACATGATTGGCGATTATCAGACTGTGATCGATCTGGCCAACAGCGTGATTCAGCGCATGCAGCACGTTGAAGAGGCGTTCTACTATCGCAGCTTGGCTTACGCGGCACTTGGCAAGATGAACCTGGCCATTGTGGATATGCAGCGCGCTGTGCGCGACAACGGCAACTTGCAAGCGGCGGTCGAGGCCTTGACGCGCTTACAAGCGGGCGAAGTGCCCGCTGCAGAGCGGCTTTAAGCTAGCGTGCGGATGAGAAGATGGTCAAGCGGGTTGCTTCGCGTTCAGATGCGATATGGCTCACGCTAGCGAGCCTCTTGAGCGTGGCGCTCGTCCTGATGCTCAACTTTCCGCACCACAGCTTTTGGTACGACGAAGCGCTCACGGCTTACGTGGCCACTGAGTCGTGGGAGACGCTGTGGCGTTGGTGCGTTGAGGTCGATATTCAAGTGCCCTTTCACTACATTGTGCTGCGTTTGTGGTCGTTTGTGGCAGGCGAGAGCGAGTTCGCCTTGCGGCTGCTCTCGGCTTTTGCCATTCTGCTGAGCGCAGCCGCAGCGATGCAGGTCGGCAGGCGGCTCGGGCGGCATTTCAGCAGCAGCTTGGGCATCGTCAGCGGCGTGCTATTGGCGCTCTCGCTCGGGACGCTGTGGATCGCCTATGAGGTGCGCGCCTATGCCTTTGCGCTGATGCTGTTCACATGGGCGACTGCGTTTTTGCTAGCAATGTTGGAGCGCCCGAGCCCGTGGCGCCTGATCGGCTATGCTGCGCTGATGGTGGCCGCGCTCTACACACACTATACGGCTTTGGCAGGCTTTGTGGCGCACGGCTTGATCGGGCTGATCGCGGCGCTCTCCAAGCTAAAGGCGCGCCATTGGCATGCAGCATTCCAGGCTGTGCTGCCCTTGATTCTCGTGGCGCTGGCCTTTGCGCCGTGGGCGCCAATCATGATAGCGCGCGGCAGCGCCGACCGCAGCTTCTATGGCGGGCAAGTCCCGCCTGATCTCTCGCTGCGCGTGCTGACGGGCTTCCGTGTGCTGGGCAGGCAAGACGATCCTGAGGCGGAGCTGACTTGGATCGGCGCCTATGGCATTTTGCTGACGCTAGGCGTTTTGAGCGGCCTAGCCTTGCCTGCGCTGCGCCGCGCGCTTGCGACTGCTTTGGCGCTCAGCGCGCCGCCAATCGCGATCACGGTCTTGCTGCTGCTGATCAATCCAAAGCTGACAGGGCGCTATTTTTGGACGGCTTGGCTCGGCTTGGATTTAGTGGTCGCCATAGCAATTAGCGTGGCTATCAGCGTGCTGAGCCGACGCGAGGGCCTGCGCGGCAGCCTTGCGCTCATGGCCGCGCTAGCGCTGATCAGCCTGCCAAGCCTTTCAGGCGAGCGCGGCACGCCGCCTAAGAGCGATTTTCGCGGCGCCTATGCCCACATTTGCACTGAAGGCACGCCTGAGGATGTGATCCTGCTGCGCGACGGCACGCTCTTCGTGGCACACGCCTACTATGGCAAGCTGCCGCCTTGCCAAAGGCCGCGCCGCGCCATCAGCATGCCTGACGCGCTCGTGCCGGATGTCACGCGCTATTTGGACTTAGGCACGTTGCAGGCGAAGATGCGCGAGATCGCGGCGCTGCGCCCGCCTAATGTATGGATCATCAGTTGGCAAGCTGATATCATGGACCCGCAGGCGCTCACCTTCGCGCTTCTAGATGCCGCAGGGCAGCACATTGAAGTCAGGCGCATGTTTGGCGATGTGCGCCTGGATCGCTACACGTACATCGACTTCGCGCTGCTAGAGCAGCTGGCGATCGAAGGCCCCACGACGCAGGCTGATTGGTTCAACATCGCGCCGCTGCCAGATGGCGCCAAATTGCTTGCCATGCGCTTGTTCGCGCCAAAGCCCGCGCACGTCGGCGATACCATTGTGGTACAAGCCTGGTGGCAACGCGGCGCGCGCCTTCTGCCAACTTTGCGCGTCAGCGCGCGCCTGACCACGCTCGATAACGGTTGGCTTTATGCCCAGGTGGATCAGCCGCCCGCCGGCTGGAAATTCTGGGACGATCGCTGGGTAGATGGCGTGCCTGCCTTCGGGCGCTATGAGCTGGTCATCGGCCAGGACGTGCCAGCAGGCAGACATGCCGTGCGCTACGTCATTTACGATACCGAAGGCGCTTGGCAGCCGATCACTATTACCCTCGGCGAGATCGAGGTCGTGCGTTAGTGTGGCGCCAGCTCGATGCGCTGGATCGCGGCGCGCTGATAGTCAGCTTGAGCTTGATCATGGCGCTGATCGGCGTGATCGCACGCGGCGATCGGGCAGGCGTGCTGATCACAGCGCTCACGCCATCTGAGCCAAGCATCACAGCCGCGCTGCGCCTGAGCTTCAGCGAGCCTATGGACGCGCGCAGCGTCGAGGCGCGTCTGCGCTTGGAGCCTGCTGCCGAGATGCGCCTGGTCTGGAATGGCACGACGCTGCACATCGCGCCTTCAACGGCTTGGACGCCTGCAGTCACCTACACGCTCAGCATCCAGGCAGGCGCGCAAAGCTTGAGCGGACGTTTGCTCCTGGAGCCTTTCAGCTACGCTTTCAGGCCGCGCGCGCCACGTGTGATCTATCTAGCGCCGTCTTTCGCCGAGGCGCCTCAAGCCGCGAATTTGTGGCTAGTCGCGCCTGAGGCGCCGTTTGCCGCGCGCCAATTGACCTATAGCAGCCTGAACATCGAGTCGTTTCAGCCCAGCCCTGAGGGCGATTGGATCGCCTATGCGCAGCCGCGCCAAGG
>RFIM01000092.1 GCA_003695215.1 Chloroflexota bacterium | reverse complement strand
TCCATACCCTCCAAATCGCCCAGGCTCTGAAGCGTGTTCGCCTGACCGAGGCGATCAGGGATCGCCTGATACAAGGCCAGCGCTGCCTGATAGCGCTCCCGCGCCGCGCTGTAGTTGTCTTCCCGAAGCTCCAACTCGCCCAGGCTCTTCAGCGTGTTCGCCTGATCGCGTGCGTAGCCCGCTCGCGCAGCGGCAGACAAGCCGGCCTCCAGCAGCTGGCGGCGCACACCGAAAGGCTGATGCAGGGACATATAGCCATTATCAAGCCTTGCCAGGAAATCGCAGGCGCGCTCCACTTGATGCGAGAAGCCCCAGACCAGCGCCGCCTGAATGTTCTCGAAATCAGCGCCGATCTCGGCGTGGTGTGGCTGGAAGTCCGGCGCGTCGCCGTAGTCATGGCGCGTGAGGTAATGGTCGAAGTGGCGCTTCGCCACAGTTTCCAGCTGGCCCGCTTGGCGCAGCAAGGCGCGCGCATAGGCGCGCAGCAGGCTGTGCTGGCTGTAACGCCCCCTTGACCGCTCCACCAGGCCCAATCTGACCAAGCGATTCAAGCCATCCTCGGCTGCCTTAGGCGTCTCGTCACAGAGCGCCGCCACAGCTGCCAGATCGAAGGTGCTGTTGGGCGCGAAGGCGCCCAGCGCGTGGAAGCACGAACGCTCCACGTCGTTCAAACCCTTGTAGGTCAGATTGAGCGAAGCGGCGAAACTTGTCTTAGGGTCATCCGGATCGTCCAGCTCGAGATGCTCGAGCGGATTTTCAGCGACTTTCAGCTCCTCGAGGTATTTCGAAGGCGCACGGTCTGGTTTTTCGATTTTAATGGCGATGTTATCGGCAATTTTATCGGCGGCGATGCACACTGCCAGGGTCAGGCCGCCCAGCTGGCTTGAGATCGCCTCACAGACCGCGCGTTCTGTCTCTGGCAGCTTGGCGCGCTTCAGGATCAGCGTGCCGCCTTCCTCGGGCGTCAGCAGATCGACGCGCACAGCCCGTCCCATGGTGTTGGCCAGGTTCACTTGGCGCGTGGTCACGATGAACTTGACGTTTTCGGCGCCGCACTGCAATGCCTCTAAGGCTTCCTTGTTCCAGACGTCGTCGAGGATGACCAACAACCTGCGCGCTCCAATGGCACGCCACAACAAGATTTTGTTGTCTTCAGGATTCTCTCTGAATTCATTGGGCGTCAGGCCCAAGCACATGCCTAGCCTCGCTTGTATTTCGCTTATCTTGGGCTTCTCGGGATCCTTGCCGACTTCGATCCAGAAGACGCCGTCCCTGAAATAGCGGCGGACTTGGCAGTCCCAGGCGATCATTTTGGCCAGGGTGCTCTTGCCGATGCCTGCCAAGCCTTCAATGGCGGTGATAGTGACTGTGTTCTCGCGTCCCAGGCCTGTGAGCGCTTGGATGACTTGGCGCTGCAGCTCGGAGCGCGCCAGGTACCACCGATCGTCGCGCTGCACATTCGGTGAATGCGCCAAAGGCAAGGGCTTGTAGCTCAACTGCCGAACCAGGTAATTGAGTTTATCGGCGTACTGGGCATCGTCGCGCATGTCAATGGCATCCACAGGGTTCGGGCCGAGCTGATCCAGAATTGGCGGCGGGAAGTCGCCGAGGCGCACGACAGGCAGGATCGGCTTGCAGTGGCGCTGCGCGTGCTGCCATTCCTTCCGAACGTACTCGGAAGTGTAGGCTCGCGGTCCGCAGACTAATACCAGGTAGTCGGCTTCCTCGATAGCCTGGGCTATCTCTTGTGGGAAGCCGAGTCCGCGGTTGGGCATCTTGACGCGGTCATACCAGATGTCAAAGCCGCGTTCGGTCAGGTCGTCGTAGAGCCGACGGACGAAGGGCTCGTCGTCATCGCGCGCGTAGCTCAGAAAGACTTTTATCTCATGGTTCGGCAGGGTTGTGCCTTGTGGCAGGGCATCGATGATCGGCAAGAGGGCGTCAATTTCGGCTTGCTTATCTGTGCCGTAGTACGCCTTCAGTTGAGTCAGCAAGGTGCGCAAGGGATGTTCGCCTTGGTAGCGATGTATCTTGAGCAGCAACTCCAGCAGGTGTATCACGAAAGTGCGTGTAGCGCCTTCCCAATCGATTTGGCTTAAGAAAGGCGCGTCGACGAAGGTTTGATATAAGAGCGCTCTGCGCTCATTGCTCGTCATCATGTGTGGCTCGCATAAGTCCTTGATTTGGTTGAACTGAGCAACAGTTAACATCACGAGATAATCCTTTCAGCTAAACAAGGCATACGTTACTCTATTATAAATGAAATTTTTATGTGCAAGCAAGAGGATCAGCGAATTTTCTTGCCAGAAGACGAGCGCGCGCGGCACACGGCACAAGAATTGGACATAGCTCATTGGCAGCAGGTGACATTCATCACTGCTGCCAATGGCATGCGTGAGTCAAACTTGCTGAAAAAGGCGCATAGGGCGCAGCTGCGCCAATCAGACGTCCTATGGAGATGAGGAAGGGCTATATGCAAGAGCAAGAGCAACGCGCTTCAGCGCCAACTGAGGCACAGGCTGTGAGCCGTCGTCAATTTTTGGGCGCGCTGGCTGCGGCAAGCGCGGTAGCTGCCTTTGAGCAGCTGGCCGCCAATCCGCAAGCAGTGCTGGCGCACTATGAGGAGCAGATCGTGCAAGGCACGCTCAGCCAGAGCAGCGCCGATCTAAAAGCGCTGGACGTGCTGGAGCGAATGCGGATCGAATTGCTGCGCGCGCTGCAGAAGCAGCCATCAGAGCGGCGCTGGGTGATGGTAATTGACCTGCGCAAGTGCATCGGTTGCCATGCATGCACTATCGGTTGCGTGGCAGAGAACAAGTTGCCGCCAGGCGTTGTCTATCGCCCTGTGCTGGAGGAGGAATACGGCACGTATCCGAATGTGGCGCGCCGTTTCATCCCGCGTCCGTGCATGCAGTGCGAGAATCCGCCTTGCGTGCCTGTCTGCCCAGTGAACGCCACATTCACCAATGCGGAGGGCATTGTCGAGATGGATTATGAGCGCTGCATTGGCTGCCGCTACTGCCTGACGGCTTGCCCATACTCGGCGCGCGTCTCCGATTTTGGCTTCACCTACACCGAGGAGATTCCAGTGATTCAGGGCTTGCTTGGCACGCAGGCAGCCGATGATTATGAGCGGGCGCCGAATTTCGAGTATGGCAAGCTGTATGCGCGCGAAGGGCGCAATTCGCCTGTGGGTAACGCGCGCAAATGCCACTTCTGCCAGCATCGCATCTTGGAAGGCGTGCTGCCTGCCTGCGTCACCACTTGCATCGGCCGAGCGACTTTCTTTGGCGATGCCAATGATCCTGAGAGCCTTGTGGCAGAATTAATTGCGCGGCCGAATGTCTTGCGTTTACGCGAAGAACTCGGCACTGAGCCGCGCGTTTACTACTTGAAGTAGGAGGTAACTCATGGCAGAGATAGTTTCGAACGAACAGAGGCGATCAGCCTTGAAGCTACGCTCAAGCGACCTGTTCTGGATCGCGGGCGCCATTGCGCTCTTGGTCGGGGCGGTCGGCATGCTGGATCGGCTGCGCTTCGGCCTGGCGCCGACGGCTATCGGCAGCTATGTGCCGTGGGGCTTGTGGGTCGGCTTCTATGATTACCTGGTCTGGCTGGAAGTGGGCAGCTTGCTGCTCTTCTCAGGGCTAGTTTATCTAGCCGATGATCACACGCTGGCTAAGCTCAAGCCGCTAGTCTTGTTCACAGGTTTCGTAGTGCTGCTGATGGCGCTTATGCTTGTGGCGATGGACTTAGGGCATTTTGAGCGCTTCTGGCATGTGTACGTCTACGCCGATTTTGGCTCGATGATCACTTGGATGGTCTGGCTGCACACAGCCTACCTGATTTTGCTCTCGGCTGAGTTGTTCTTGGCAGTGCGCCGAACGGCTCAGAAGCTGCTGAAGGCGCTAGGCATTCTCAGCTTGCCGCTGGGCTTGATGCTGATCTTGGTCAGCGGCTCGATTTTCGGCGTCGTGGCGGCGCGTCCGCTGTGGAATACCTCGAACTTGCCGATCATGTTCTTCATCTCGGCATTGGCAGCCGGGGCCAGCTTGCTCTTGCTGCTGGTGACCTTGTTCTGGGCGGATAAGCAGTCGGAAGAGTTTGAGCGTTTGACGCAGCGCTTGGCGCGCATCGCAGGCTGGATGACGCTAGGCGGCGCTTTCATTGCCGGCGTGATCGCCTTCACGATTCTGTATCAAGGCGGCGGCAATCCGCAGCGCGCTGCTGCGCTTCAGCTGATCCTGAGCGGGCCGTTCTGGTGGAGCTTCTGGATCGTCCATGTGCTGCTCGGCGTGATCGTGCCAACAATCATCTACTTCGCCTTCTATAAAAGCCGCCTGCTGCTGAGCATCGGGGCGGCACTGAGCACGATCACCTTTGTGGCCGTCACCTTGAATATCGTCATTCCTGTCCTGGCGACGCCTGAGCTGGAAGGCTTGGCTGAAGCCTACCATCACCAGAAACTCTCCTTGAATTACGTGCCAAACTTGAACGAATGGCTCGTGGTCATCTTTATCTTCGGTTTCGGCGGCTTGATCTACGGCTTGGGGCTGCGCTTCCTGCCGATTTTGCCCAAGCGTGCACAAGAAAAGGAGGACTAGCATGAGCGACAAACCACATCTGCCTGA
>RFIM01000091.1 GCA_003695215.1 Chloroflexota bacterium | reverse complement strand
GCCTTGATCGGGCGTGGAGGGCCAAGTGCGCCAATCACAGCGTAGCGCACAAGGCGCACATCCCCGAACCAGGTTGTATCAATTTCGAAGGCGCGTTCGCCAAGCACTTGTTCCACTATGCGGCGCGGATCGCGCTCAGCTTCGCCCCAGAAGATGGCGAAGACGCGCCGATGCGCCGCTAGGATCGCCTCGACTTGGCGTTGTGTGCGCGCGTCATCGCCGCCTAAGCCCTCAGGCACGCCATAAAGCGGCAGATCGCCTTTGTAGTAGTAGGTGAACACTTCGATCTGATTCGGCGCGTTGAGCAAGACGGCATCGCCTTGGCGCGCCTGCCGCGCGATGTATGCTGCCAAGCCGCGATAGTCGCTGCGCGCATAAGCTGAATCGTTATAGAGCGCTGTTATGCCTTGGCTGGCTGTGCTGAGCAGCCCATAGCCGAGCAGCAGCGCGATCAGGCGCGGCATTGCCTCTGGCAAGCTGACCAGATTGGCCGTGCCTAGCTCCCACAGAAGCCAGAGGCCGCGCCCGATCAAGAGCGCCGCGGCGATCTGCATCGGCAGCAGAAATTTCAAGTTCTCAGTGCGATATAGATCGAACGCCAAAAAAGCGCCCACGCCAATCAGCAGCCAAGCTATCGGCACGGCGCGCCGCCACCACAACGGCGTTGCAGTCGCTGGGCGCCGCAGCCAGTCGCCCACAGTCGCGCCAAGCGCCATGCTCAGCAGCGTCAGGATGATCAGGGCCTGGTTCAAGCGCGAAAATGTGCTGCCGTACAGCAGCCAAGCGCCGATCACGCCCACTTGCTCCACCAGCGGCAAGGCCTCGCGGCTCGCCTGACTCCAGCCGCTCAGCTGCTTGAGCGCAGTGGGCAGTTGCGGTAAGAACAAGGCAACCGTCAGCGCGTTGGCGCTCAGATACAGGCCAAGGGCACGCCATTCGCGCTTGGCTGCGATCCATAGCAAGAAGAGCGCGCCTTGTGCCGCTAAATTGAGCGGATAAGCGTAATGTGTGTACAGCCCTGCTGCATTGCATAGCGCCAAGGCGAGCAACCAAAGGCCGCGGCGACTCTCTAGCCATTTCACCAAGCACAACATGCTGAGCGCAGCCATCAGCGCTAGGAATGCGTACATGCGCGCCTCTTGGCTGTAATACAGGCTGAAGGTGTTGAGCGCGCACAAGAACGCTGTCAAGGTGCCGACTCCGCGTGCGAACAGCGCGGCGCCGAGCGCGTAGGCGCAGGCGACGCTCAGGATGCCGCTCAGCGCTGAGAAGGCGCGCAGCGCGAACTCGCTCTCGCCCGTCAACGCCGACCAGGCCTTAAGGAGCAGGTAGTACAGCGGCGGATGGATATCGCGGCTGGCGGCGCTGAGCAACTCAGGCAGAGCGCGTTGGATCAGGCGCAAGGTGTTGCCTTCATCATTCCAGAGCGATTGTGCGCCTAGGGCGTGGAAGCGCAAGAGCGCTGCCAGCAAGATCGCGGCGAGCGGCAAGAGCCGATAAGCGCGCGCCTTCAGCCAAGCGCGCCATAGGGCGCTGAGCCAAAGCGAGATCACGGCTTGTGATCGCGTGAACTTTCGGCCAGCAGCAGCCCAGCAGCGCTGTTCGGATCGATCTCGCGCCTGAGGACGCGCTCGACCACAGCTTGGAAATGCGCTACACCGACTCGCTCGAGCAAATGCGCCAAGAGCAAGTCGCGCAGCCGCTCTTCGATCTCGGCGCGCAAGCTGGCACGCTCGCGCAGCTGCTGGACGCCGCTTGCGCGCAGATAAGCGCGATGCTCGGCGATCTTGGCTAGCAGCTCAGGCACGCCTGTGCCGTCTGTGGCGATGGTCTGCACGATAGGCGTTTGCCAAGCGGCTTCTTCGCCGAGAATCGGCGCAGCAGGCACGTTCATCAGCTTGCCATGATGCATGATGCGCTCGCTGCGATGGCCGAGATCGAGCATGGCGCGCAAGGCACGCAGCGTGCTTTCCACACCTGGATTATCGGCCTTGTTGACCACTAGGATATCGGCGATCTCCAAGATGCCGGCTTTGATCGCCTGCACATCATCGCCCAAGCCCGGCGCTTCCACCACAATGGTCGTCTGCGCTGCTGAGGCGATCTCGACCTCGCTCTGCCCTGCGCCAACGGTCTCGATCAGTACGATATCGAAGCCAGCTGCGTCCAGCGCACGGATCATATCGCTTGTGGTGCGCGCAAGGCCGCCTAAGTTGCCGCGCGTCGCCATGCTGCGGATGAAAACGCCCTGATCGCCGTGCAGATCGCGCATGCGGATGCGGTCGCCGAGCACGGCGCCGCCGCTGAACGGACTGGTTGGGTCGACTGCCAAGATGCTGACCGTTTTACCTTCGGCGCGGTAGGCTTTCGCCATGCAGTTGACCAGGCTGCTCTTGCCTGTGCCTGGCGCGCCCGTCACGCCAATCAAGTGCGCTTGCCCGCCATATGGATACAGCGCTGCTAACTCCGCAGCTGCGGCGTTGTTCTCAATGCGCGTCAGCAAACGCGCCAAAGCACGCCGATTCTCTCGGATCGCCGCTACGATTGGCGGCAAGGTTGTAACTTCACTCAAGAGAGACCACCTTGCGGATATGCGCGATGATCTCTTGTGTATCGCTGCCAGGCCCGAAGACGCCACTGACGCCCATCTGCAGCAACACAGGCACATCTTCATCGGGCACGATGCCGCCTAGCACCACTTTGACGTCCTCTAGGCCGTGCGCTTTCATCAGCTCTAGGATGCGCGGCACCAGTGCCATGTGCGCGCCGCTCAGGATGCTCAGGCCGATCACGTCCACGTCTTCTTGAAGTGCCGCCTCAACGATCATCTCAGGCGTTTGGCGCAGCCCTGTGTAAATGACTTCCATGCCGGCATCGCGCAGGGCACGCGCCACTACTTTGGCGCCGCGATCATGCCCATCTAAGCCTGGCTTTGCCACCAAAACCCGAATTTTTCGCTCAGACATAAAGACCGTCCTAAGTTTGTGAGTCTGCTGCCTCAGATTGTAGCACACATGCAGCGCGCAAACGCTTGGCAAGCCCGTATACAGCCTGCAAGCCTTCCTGTTCCATCAGGCGGATGAGCGCGCTTGCCACGATCACGCCGTCAGCGTGCGCTGCGATTTGCCGCGCTTGGCTTGGCTGGCTGATGCCGAAGCCGACTGCTAAGGGCAAGGCAGTGGTGCGGCGCACGCGCGCAATGTACTCGGTCAAGTCAGGCGGCAAAGTATCGCGCGCGCCTGTCACGCCTGTGACCGAGACCAAGTACAGGAAGCCGCGCGCCGCTTCGGCCACTTCCGCGATGCGCTTCGGCGTGCTGTTTGGCGCGATCAGCGGCGTGAAGCCTAGCCCATGCGCAGCGCACAGCGCTTTGAACTCCTCGGCTTCCTCAGGCGGCAGGTCAGGCACGATGAAGCCGCTAGCGCCTGCCTCAGCCGCATCGGAGACAAAGCGCTCCAGGCCATAGGCGAGCAACGGATTCAAGTAGCCCATCATGACCAGCGGCACGCTCACGCCGCGCTCGCGCAAGGTGCGCACAGCCTGAATGCAATGACTTATGCGCGTGCCGTTCTCCAGCGCCACTTGCGAGGCGTGCTGAATGGTCGGGCCGTCTGCTAGCGGATCGCTGAAGGGCATGCCGATCTCCAACGCATCAGCGCCTGCCTCGACCAGCGCTTGCAAGACGTCGAGCGAGGTCGGCCGATCAGGATAGCCGACTGTGAAAAAAGGCATGAAAGTAGCGCGCCCTTCGCTCTTGGCGCGTTCAAAAGTCTGTGTGATGGCAACCAAGCCGCTGTGTACTTCAGCCATGACCTCTTGCTCTCTGAGCCTGCGTCGATTGTCAAAAAGTGTAATACAAGGCGCCCAAGCGCGCTAGAATGCGAGAGCCGCGAAGGCTTGATGAGTCCCAATCCAGGCGGCGCAGAAGTTACGTCCATAGCGCACAGCCGCGCATCTGGGCAACCTGACGCGCTATACGGGCTCGCTGAAATCTGTTATAATGCCCGTTCTGATAAAAGGCATAGGGACGAGATAATGAATCTTAAGGAACGCTTGCAGGAAGACCTGAAAGCCGCCATGAAGGGCGGCGACATCGCACGCCGTGATGCCATTCGCCTGATCGCTTCTGCCATCAAGCAAGAAGAGATAGATGCGCAGAAGACGCTGACTGAAGAAGAGGTGATCGCGCTGCTGATGCGCGAGGCGAAAAAGCGCCGCGATAGCATTGAAGAAGCGCAGCGGCTCGGGCGGACTGAGACAGCCGCCAAAGAGCAATTCGAGCTGAGTGTGATCGAAGCCTACTTGCCGCAGCAGCTCAGCCGCGAAGAGTTGGAAGCTGAAATCAGGCGCGCCATTGAAGAGGTCGGTGCCAAGAGCGCCAAGGAGATGGGCAATGTCATGAAAGTGCTGATGCCACGAGTCAAAGGGCGCGCTGATGGCAAGTTAGTCAACGAAATGCTAAAAACTATCTTGAGCAACTGAGCGCGCCTTGGCGGCTTAGGGAAGCGAGGTGACGGGATGCCTGAACGGCTTTCACGGCGCTTGCCGACTTGGCGGCAAGTGCAATGGGCATTGCTCGGAGCGATTTTCTTGAGTGCAGCCAGCGCTTCGGTGGCTTTCACCACGCTCACGCCTGCTGAGCCCGTCACTATCAGCGTCGGGCAGGTGGCGCCTCACGATATCCTCGCGCCGATCAGCATCACCTATGAGAGCGAAGTGCTGACGCGCCTAGCGCGCCAAGCCGCCGCCGACGCTGTGCGCGACGTCTACGATCCGCCCAATCCAAGTGTGCTGCGCCAACAAGTGCAACGGGCACGCAAAGTGCTGACCTACATCGAGAATGTGCGCGCCGATCCCTACGGCACTCTGCCGCAGCGCATCGCCGATTTGCGCGCCATTGAAGGCTTCACTTTCCCCGAAGATTTGCCCGCCACACTGCTCAGCCTGAGCGACCGCGAATGGCGTGAAGTCGATTCGCAGGTGATTGCCTTGCTAGAACGCACTATGCGCGATCCCATTCGCGAGGATAATCTGGCTGAAGTGTTGGCGCGCTTGCCCAATCTGGTCAGCTTCACAGTCAGCGAGACTCAAGCGTCCGTGATCGTCAGCATTGCCCGCAACTTGATCAAGCCTAACGCCTTTTTGAACGAAGAGCGCACCCGCAACGCACGGCGTGCCGCTGCTGATGCCGTACAGCCTGTGACGCGTAACTTTCTGCAAGGGCAATTGGTAGTGCGCGGCGGCACTATCGTCACTGAGGCGGACTTTGAGGCGCTGACCAAACTGAAGCTGATTCAGCCGCCCGATCAGCGCTTGCGCATCCTGATCGGAGCGGCGATAGCTGTCTCGCTGACCGTCACACTGGGCATCACCTACGCAAGGCGTTACCATCCCGAGCTACTCGAGAACGTGCCGCTGCTGATCTTTCTCGGCACGCTGTTCCTGATCTTCCTTGTCGGCGCGCGCTTCTACACGCTATCTGAATACATTGTCTCCAGGGCCTACCCTGTGGCTGCTTTCGCCCTGATCGTGGTAGCCCTGACCGACGCGCGAGTCGCCTTCGCTGCCAGCTCAGCCTTGGCGATCCTGATCGGCTTGGCGCTGAATGCCTCGCTCGAGGTGACGCTCTTGGCAGGCGCCAGCAGCGTAGCAGCGATCCTCGCCTTACGGCGCGCTGAGCGCCTGGAGAGCTACTTCATGGCAGGCCTGGTCATCAGCAGCGTCAATATCGCCGTCAGCCTGGTCTTCGGCTTATTGCAGAACACAACAGGGTTGAGCCAGCTGCTGCTGAGCATTCCTGCAGGCTTGCTCAACGGACTGTTAGCAGCAGGTTTAGGCTTGGTCGGCTTGTACCTGGGCAGCAGCCTGCTCAACGTGCCGAGCAGCATCAAGCTGCTAGCGCTCTCGCAGCCGAGCCAGCCGCTGCTGCAGCGTTTGCTGCGCGAAGCGCCAGGAACCTACCAACATAGCCTACAGGTAGCTAATTTGGCGGAACTAGCGGCCGAGCGCATCGGCGCCAATGCCCAGCTAGTGCGCGTTGGCGCGCTCTACCACGATATTGGCAAGCTGCACGCGCCGCTCTTTTTTGTAGAGAACCAAGCAGAAGGCGTCAATCCGCACGAGACGCTCTCGCCACGCGATAGCGCGCGCATCATCATCGCCCACGTGATCGAAGGCGAACGCCTAGCGCGCCGTGAACGCCTGCCGTCTATCTTCATCGACTTCATCCGCCAACATCATGGCACAACGCGCACGCTCTACTTCTACAACAAGGCTGTGGAAGCGGCTAACGGCAATGAAAGCGCCGTCAATCCCGCGCATTTTACCTACCCTGGCCCGCGCCCACGCAGCCGCGAAGCCGCTATCCTGATGCTCGCCGACACCAGCGAGAGCGTCATTCGCAGCAAGCGCACGCGCGATAAACAAGAGATCGCCGATATCGTACAAGAGATCATCCGCTCGCGCCAAATGGAAGGCCAATTGGATGAGAGCGGCTTGACCATCAATGACTTGAAGATCATTCAGGAAGTCTTTGTGGATAGCTTGCAAGGCGTCTTTCATCCGCGCATTGCCTATCCTGCCTTGCCGCCACGCGAGACGCAGGAGATCAAAGCCTTGCCTACCAATGCACTCAAGCCAACTGAGGAACGCGCTACGCCATGAGCGCTTACAGCATTCACCTTAACGTTCGGCGCGCTTATCGCCCGCTCGTGCCGAGCAAACGCCTCAAAAGGGCGATCAGCCAGACTCTAGCGGCGCATCAGGTGCGCCATGGCGCAGCGCTCACGCTGATCGTGACCGATGATCAAACTGTCCAGCAGCTCAACCGCGCGCACCGTGGCGTAGACGCGCCGACCGATATCCTCTCGTTCCCGAGCGAGCCTTTCTCAGAAGAACTAGCGCAAGAGATGTTGGCAGTCGCCGAGCAAGCAGGCGCTCTCTCGCCTGAGATTGGCGCCGAGCTGCAGCCGTATCTGGGCGACCTGATCATCGCCCTGCCCTACACACAGCGCCATGCCGCTGAGCTCGGGCACTCGCTCGAAGATGAGCTAGTGCTGCTGGTGATACATGGCACCTTGCATCTGCTCGGCTACGATCACGACAATGCCGAAAATCAAGCGCGCATGTGGCAAAAACAAACTGAATTATTGACGGCTCTCGGCATCACCAAGCTTAAAATCCCGCATTTCCCGCTCGGAGAAAGCCATGAAGGCACAGCAGACTGAGACTGAGAAGGTATCGCTGAATGGCAGGAGACCTTTCCTGATCTTCCATCCCGATACGTTAGAGACGCTCAAGGCACGGCCTGAGGATTACAGCCCGATTGTCAGCCAGAGCCGCCTGAAAAGCCTGCGCTACGCCTTAGCGGGTTGGCTCTACATGCTGCGCTATCAGAAGAACACGCGCATTCAAGCCGTCTTCTCCATTGCCGTGATGGCGCTCGCCTTCTGGCTGAGCCTGCCGCCGCGCGATTGGGCAGTTCTGGTCATCATCATCACGATGAACTGGATGGCCGAATTCATCAACGCAGCGCTGGAAGCAGCCGTCAATTTGGCGAGCCCGCAACTACATCCAATGGCGCGTGTTTGTAAGGACGTAGGCGCCGCTGCTGTGCTGCTGGCAGCTGTGGCTGCTATCTTAGTCGGCGCATTCATCTTGGCGCCGCCGCTGTTGGAACGCCTGGTCTCGCTTCTGGTTCGGTAATCGCTGTTGTGCGCTATGCTATAGCTGAGCGCCAGAGAGCCGTAGAAACGCTCATATGCTGCCTGTTGAAACGCGCCGCAATGATACCAACGTCGTGCGTTGGCTCCTGCTGACCTTCGCGCTAGCTATTGCGCTACTAGCTATCTGGTTAGTGCGCGATGTGCTATTGCTAGCGCTGACAGCAGTCATCTTTGCCATCTTGCTGACCACGCCTGTGCGTTTCTTCGTGCGGCGCGGCATTCATCGCACTATTGCCGTCTTGCTGACTGTCTTCCTGATCGGTCTAGTCGTCTCGGTCACTTCTGCCCTGGCCCTGCCCGACCTGTTCGAACAATTTCGCATTTTGGTCGTGCAAACCCTGCCTTCAGCAGGGCAGGTGCTGCAGCGCGAACTCTCGCCCGAGAACCTGACGCTGCGCTTTCCCTTCCTGCGCGATTTTTTGACTGACGTCAGCCTTGCCGATCTCGCCAATCAGCTCTCGCAGCAGATCGTCAGTAGCTTGGCCACCGTCAGCGGCCAGGTCTTTCCGTTCGTCACCAACCTATTCTCAGTGCTGTTCAGCCTGCTGATCGTGATCTTTCTGAGCATTTATTTCGTGGCCGATCCCGATCCGCATTGGCGCGGCCTGTTGCGCCTAGTGCCGATCAGCTACCGACCGCGTGCGCGCGAGATTCTGCTCAGCCTTGATTACACGCTGCGCCAATTCCTGCAGACGCAGATCATCCTGATGATCCTGACGGGCACGCTGACGACCATCGCCATGCTAGTGCTAGGCTTGCCGCTCTCAGGCGTGCTAGGCGTGATCAGCGGCTTGTTATCCTTCGTGCCGAACTTCGGGCCTTTGTTGGCGCTCGTGCCTATTCTGGCCGTCACTATTCTCAACAGCCCTGAGAAAGTGCTGCTGGTTGTGCTCGTCTATCTGGGCATTCAGTTCATCGTCGGGCAAATTGTGGCGCCGCTCTTGCTGGGCAGCGAGATTCAATTGCCGCCTGCGATCATCTTGCTCTCGCAGATCATCTTCGGCATCTTCTTCGGCTTCTTGGGCTTGCTGCTCTCCGTGCCATTAGCAGCCATTTGCGTGGTGCTGATCCGTGAAGTTTATGTACGCGACGTGCTAGGCGATGCTGAAGCCAGCCTGCGCGTGACGCAAGAATATGAAAAAATGCTTGAGTAGCCTCCGCTGTGGCGCTATCAGCGCACTGTGCCGCTCAACTCATCCTGAATCTGCGACCAGGTGCGGAAGCGGTCTTCTTCATCAGGAATCAGCTCAGGGCGCACCACGATAGCGTGCGTGTATTGCCCGCGCTCATCCTTCCGCATCTCAAGATAGTAAACGCTGTGCGGCGGCACGAGCGTCAGAATGCTGGGCGAGTGCGTGTTGATCAGCGCTTGGCGCAACGGCGGATTGGGCGCGTCCTCAGGCATTGGGCGCTCAAAATCGAGCGCCAAGCCATAGAGTACATTGACCATATCAGGCAAGCGCAGGAGCTGAATACCATTCTCAGGCTCTTCAAAGCAAATCAGGCCGCGATGCGCTGAATCGTAGCGCAGCGCAGCCAGGCCAAGCAAGCGCAAGGTGCCATCGCTCAGCACGCGCGAGGAGAAGCGCGTGCCATCTTGCGCGATCAGCTCGATCAATTGACGCTCGCCATTGCTCAACGGCTTGACTTCCAGAGCCCTGACCTGTGGCAACATGGCTTGTAACACTTGGGTGATGTTCTGGATCGCCTCAGGCTGCTCGCGTTGCAAGCGCGCTAGCACAGCCGCCAGATTCGCGCCATCTAGCTGCAGCTTGGAGTCGGCCTGAATGGCGCATGGCTGCCGTAGCATCTCAGCATTGAAGCGCAGCAGTCGCCAATTGCGCATCGCCTGGCGCACAGCGTGAATAGTCGGGTAGCGCAAAGGATCAGCTGTGCCGAGCGCGCTCTTCTGCAAATTGCCGACCTTCAAGCCTTCACGCCCGCCTGCCAGAGTATCTTGATTGCGATAGATGATCAGATCGCTGCCTTCGCCAACTGTAGCGATGTATGGCGGCCGCTTCTCGCGCACGATCCAGGCTTTGCGCGCTCTGGTCGGTATGTTATCTCTAAACCAAAGGTCTCTGGCCTCCTGCAGCGGCACAAGGCCTTCCGCAGCGATATGGACATCCTCGCCGCGCCGCTCAATGGTCAGCTCGTAGCGCAGGCGTGTGTTACTCAGCTCAAAAGGCTTGCCGTTCGCGCCGATGACCTCACGATCCAGCAGAATTTCTGCTGCCAATTGAATGCGCTCGGCGCGGCTGCCATCAGCATAAAGCGTGAACAGCTCAAGCGGCTCGCCGCGCGCTTGCAACATTGCCTCCTCAAGCGAATCGCCTTCGGCAAGACGCGCCATGAAGGCAATGGCGTCAAATAAGTTCGTCTTGCCAACGCCATTTGGCCCGATGAAGACCATGAACGGCTGTAAGTTGAGCGCAAAATTGCGAAATGCCTTGAAGCCGTCTAGTTCTAAACGAGTGAGCATCTTTCTTTCCCAAGTCAAATGTTGCGCGGCGCTTCGCGCTCAAGGATGAGCGTGACAGGCCCGTCATTCGTCAATTCTACCAACATTTTGGCACCGAAGATGCCAGTTTCCACGCGCTGAACGCCCGCTTGCCGCAAAAAGCTGACGAATTGCTCGATCAACGGCGCAGCCACGCTCGGCGGCGCTGCCTCGATAAAACTCGGGCGCCGCTGACCGATCACATTGCCGTAGAGCGTGAATTGTGAGACAACCAAAGCGCCGCCGCCAATGTCCAACAAGGAGCGATTGAACTTATCCCGCTCATCTGCAAAAACGCGCAGCACAGCGATCTTCTCGGCTAGCCATTTCGCCTCGGCAGCCGTATCGCCGTTGCGCACGCCGATCAAGATCAAGAAGCCTTGATCGATCGCACCAACCACCTGATTATCCACTGTGACGCTCGCGCGCGTCACGCGCTGCAAGACTGCTCGCATGCTCAACCTCGTCTCAAGCGCCGTAGCACATCCATTGGCAGGCTGCGCGCCTCTGGCACGCCCAAAAGCATTGCTAAGCCTTGATAGAGCGCAGCGCCCAATGGCACACCGATCAAGACTACATAGAGCGGCTCGGCTTGTGCCAAAAGCCGCGCGATCATCCCAACAACGGCGCTCATGCCCAGCGCCGCCAAGAAGGCACGCCCTGCCATGCTCAGCACTGCCCGATCAGCCAATCCGCCGAGTTTGTGGCGCAACCACAACCACAAAACGATGCTCTCAACCAATGTAGCTAGCGCATTGGCCAACGCCAAGCCGCCATGTGCACCCTGGCCTGGCTCAGGGCCGCGCACCACTTGTATCAGCAGCAAGCTCAGCGCCACATTCAAGAGCAAGCCACCGACGGCCACGGCCACAGGCGCAACCGTGTTGCGCAAGGCATAGAAGGCACGCGCTAGAAGCTCTTGGAGTGCAAAGGCTGCCAAGCCTGCGGCAAAGAAGCTGAGCGCCCATGCGGTCGCAACTGTATCTGTGCGCGACCACGCGCCGCGCTCAAAGAGCACGCTCACGAGCGGCTGTGCAAGGGCGATCAGACCGCCTGTGGCAGGCAGCGCGATGAACAGCACGCCGCGCAGCGCCTCTGCCAACGTGCGCCTGAAGCGCTCCAGATCGCCGCGCGCGCCATACAACGAAAGGGTTGGGAAAATGGCTGTGCCTGCGCTCTGCGCTACCACGCCCAACACTACGAACATCAGCGTGAAGGCCAGGCTGAGCGCTGCCAGGCTGCCTTCAGGCATGGCAGAGGCGAGGATGATGTTCACCACGAAGTTCAGCTGCACCGCGGCCATGCCGATTAGGCGCGGCAACATCAGGCGCACAATCTCGCCGATGCCAGCTGCGATCAGCGTGCCATCAGGGCGCAAACGCGCCGCAAAAGGGCGCAAAGCAGGCAGCTGCACAATCAAGTGCAGCGCCGCGCCCATCACAGCGCCCCATGCCAAGCCATGGACGCCCATCTGCGGCGCTAGCAAGAGCGCGCCGACGATCAAGCCGACGTTGTTCATGCTCGGCGCTAGCGCAGGCGCCAAAAAGCGTTGATTAGCGTTCAGAATTGCCATGATCAGGCCACTGGCGCTAAAAATAGCGACCGTGATCAGCATAATCTGCATCAGCTCAGCTGTCAGCTGCTTTTGCGCCGCGCTAGCTTGTGGAACCAGGAGCCGATCGGCAAGCGGGAAGGCGATCAGGGCAGCGCCTAGCGAGAGCGCTAGCGCAATGAGCGTCACTAGTGTGAGCGTTGCGCGCGCCAAGCGCCAAGCGTTCTCGCTCTCGCCTTGAGTCAGGTAGCGGCTGAAAACTGGGATGAATGCTGAGCCCAGCGCGCCGCCTGCTACTAGTGTGAAAAGCATCTCGGGCAGGCGATAAGCGGCGTAAAAGGCGTCCAGCGCGCTGCCGACGCCAAAAACCGCGCCGATGATCACGCCGCGCAGCAAGCCTAAGCTGCCGCTCAGCACAAACG
>RFIM01000090.1 GCA_003695215.1 Chloroflexota bacterium | reverse complement strand
GCGTGGTGCGCAAAGCCATTGAAGGCTTGCAGCATCAAAAAGCGCAGCGCGAGCACACGCTGACGCTCGATATCGCCGCTGATCTGCCGCCGCTGCTCGGCAATCCGTTGCGCTTGCAGCAGATGGTGGCGAATCTGGTCGGTAATGCCATCAAATATACGCCGAGCCGCGGCCATATTCGCGTCAGCTTGTGGCGCGATGGCGATAATCTGGTTTTGCAAGTAGCGGATAACGGCATCGGCATTCCTGCTGAAGATCAGCCCTACGTTTTCGATAAATTTTTCCGCTCTGAGCGCGCGGCTAGCGAGTATGACGGCACAGGCTTGGGCCTATCTATTGTCAAAGGCGTGGTCGATCAGCATCGCGGGCGCATTTGGCTAGAGAGCCGCGAGAACGTCGGCACGACCTTCACTGTTGTGCTGCCGCTCTCACCTGCCAATCCTGATCCTGATCCAACGCGACCGCGCCGCACCACTGGCAGATTGGTGGCACCATGAGCCGCTTACCCAAGCCAAGAAAGCCGCATTGGATCGTCGTGGCAACGGGCAGTTACCTTGAAGCCACTATCATCAGCGGGCGCCTGAGCAGCTTCGGCATTCCTAACTACATCCATCGCGAGTCGGTCGGCATGGTACTCGGGCTATCCATCGGCCTGGGCGAGGCACAAGTGGTGGTGCCAGAAATATACTATGAAGCTGCCCTGATGATCCTTGAGCCTGATGACTCAACCGCGCAATTGCCTGATGGCAATCCAGATGAGGACTTAGAAGATGCTGACGAATGAGACGCTCACGGCCGTCCAAGGCATTCAGGTCGGTCATGCTACAGACCGCGAGGCGATCACAGGCTGCACTGTGATCTTGTGTCCGCCACAGACGCTTGGCAGCGTCGATCAGCGCGGTAGCGCGCCTGGCACGCGAGAGACCGACTTGCTGCATCCTGATAAGTTGGTGCAACACGTCAATGCTATAGTTTTGGCAGGCGGCAGCGCCTATGGCTTAGCAGCTGTTGATGGCGTCATGCGCTACCTTGAAGAGCGCGGCATCGGCTATCCGACTGCAGCGGGCGTCGTGCCGATTGTGCCCGCGGCAATTCTTTTCGATCTCGATATCGGGCGCGCAGAGCGCCGCCCTGACGCGGCAATGGGCTATGCAGCTTGCCAAGCAGCTAGCACGGCGCCTGTGCTGCAAGGCAGCGTTGGCGCAGGCACGGGCGCGGTCGTCAACCGCATGATGGGCCTGAAAAATGCCACCAAAGGCGGCATCGGTAGCGCAGCGCTGCAGCTAGGCAATGGCTTGATTGTCGCAGCCCTGATCGCCGTCAATGCGCTGGGCGATGTGGTGGACGAGGAAGGGCGCATCATCGCAGGCGCGCATCAGGATGGCAAGTTCGTCGGCGCGCTGAACCTGCTGCAGCTGCACAATAGCGTGCCGCCTACCAATACGCTCATCGGCGTCGTGGCGACCAACGCGCGCCTGAGCAAGGCCGATCTCAAGACAGTGGCTGCTGCTGCGCATGATGGCATTGCACAGGCGATCCGACCGGCGCACACGCCTTTTGATGGCGACACGATCTTCAGCCTTGCTACAGGGCAAGTTGAGGCGAATTTGCTGACCGTGAACGCCTTCGCAGCTCAAGTGACGGCAACGGCTATTCGCAATGCGGTGCGGCAAGCGGAATCGCTTGGCGGCGTGCCTGCCTTGCGCGATCTGCTCTGAATGCCTTGATGGGCTACCCTAGCCTTCAAGAGTAAGTTATACTACAGAGCGTGCGCCCTAGCTGCCAGCATTGCTGAACGCATAGCCCGCGAGTCTCTTCACACGACAGGATAAAATTTGTGAGAAGGGAGGCAAGCGGCCGAGCCTTCCTTGCAAGATGAGCCGTGCCGCTGAACGCTTGTGGAGATTCCGTTCACTTATGTGCTTGCCGCGCTGATGTGCGGCGGCTATATTGCCTTAATCGCCTATAGCTTGCGCCGCAGCAGCAAAGTCAGCCGAGCGCGCCGCTGGCTGCGCGGCACGCTAGCGCTCGCCTTCATCGCACAAACTATCCACTTCCTAGTGCCAGAGGCGCACTTGGGGCCATACGCAGGGTTCTTCATAGGCGGCTTGACGCAACCTGCTGTGGCAGTGCTGCTCAGCAGTGCGATGTTAGCAGGCTTCGGCGCACTGACGGTGCGCTACTTGGGCGGGCGTTTCGTCTATGGCTTATTCGGCCTCAGCGCCTTAGCATGGCTCGGCATGGCTCTCAGCGCCGTCAACGCAACTGAGAAAGTTGTGCTCGGGCAGGCAGGCTGGATCACAGCGGCATTCAGCGGTGCAAACACAACCTTGAGCGCAGCAGTGCTGGGCTATTGGATGCTTCTGGGCACAATTGCGCTGATCGCTTCTATCTATACCTTCGCCACAGCACACTTGGCAGAAGTCGCCAATCGCTCGATGTTCTGGCTGCTGATGACGCCTTTGGTGCTGATGGGCGCCTTGCTCGGCGTCAGTGGCAGCTCAGGCCTGCGCGAGATCGGCTGGATCATGCAATTCAGCGGCTTGCTCGGCGTGACCTACGCCGTGCTGAGCCTGCGCGTCCTAGACGTGCGGCGCATCTTCCGCCTGACCTTCGCTAGCGCGCTCACGCTGGCCATCACCTTTCTGGTCATCCTCAGCGCTATCCTGATCGCTCAGAACATCCCTGCGGACGATCCGAATCGGCTGTTTTGGGTCGTCGGCGCTGCAGCTATTGCCACAGCGCTCTATGTGCCGCTGCGTTTGTTGAGCCTCACCTTAGTCGATCGCGTCTTTGGCGCGCCCACCGAAGATAGCACGGCTTTCGTGCGCCAATACAGCCAGGATATCGCTGGCATCGTCGAGCTGACCGAACTCTCGGATATGGCCATCAGCGCCTTGCGGAACGCCCTGCGCGTGCGCAGCGCAGGCATTCTCCTAGCAACTAGCGAGAACGACGAGACGATCCGCCTGGAGCCGATGCGCAGCAGCCTGAGCGATATGCCTGAGGTGCGCGGCTGGCTGCCGCGCAGCAGCCCAATCTACATCACGCTCTTTGAGCGACGCCTGCCGCTGCTGCAATACGATATCGAATACTCGCGCGATTACGCTGATGTCGCGCCTGAACTCAAGTCGTTCTTCAAGCAACTGCGCATGAGCGCCTACGCGCCGATCATCATGCAAGGCCAGATCATCGGCGTGCTGGCAATGGCCGCCAAAGTCAGCGATGATCCGTTCTCGCCTCAGGATTTGGAGCTTTTCACCACGCTTGCCACGCAAACAGGCGTGGCGCTGCGCAATGCCCGCCTTGTGAGCGATTTGCGCCGCGCCCGCGATGAAACTGAAGCGCTCAACCGCGACATCATCAAAACTAAAGAGCGCCTCGAGCTGCTCGACTCGGTCAAAACCGATTTCGTGACCATTGCCAGCCATGAACTGCGCACGCCGCTGACGCAAATTCTCGGCTATACTGATATCCTCGATACGCTCAGCCAAATGCCCGTGATCGAGCCTGAACGCGTCGGCATGATGACCAGCAATATCCGCAAGGCGACCGAACGCCTAGAAGCGCTCATCGCCGATATGCTCGATGTGAGTCGGCTCGGCTTGGATGCTATGGACTTGCGCTTCATGCCGACCACGCTTGATACGGTGCTGCGCCTCTCGATTGAGCCGCTACAAGAGAGCATCAAGCAACGCAAGCTGCAACTGACGGCGCGCGGCTTCAAAGGCCTGCCCGAGATCGAGGCCGATCAGCAGCGTCTGGTTCAGGCATTCAAAAATGTGGTGCTCAACGCGATCAAGTACACGCCTGATGGCGGCCGCATCGATATCACAGCGCGTGTGGAGAACAACGCAGAAGGCGATGAGGTCATTCACGTCGAGATCAAGGATACTGGCATCGGCATTGATCCGCGCAACCATGAGCTGATCTTCGAGAAGTTCTTCCGCGTCGGCGATCCAGGCTTGCACTCAACAGGCGCCACCAAATTCATGGGCGCAGGGCCAGGCTTGGGCCTGACCATCGCCCGTGGCGTGATCAACGGACATGGCGGGCGTATCTGGGTCGAGAGCCCAGGCATGGACATGGAAAAATTGCCCGGCACCACTGTCCACATCGTCTTACCGACCAAGCTGACCGAGCTTGATAAAAGCACCTCACGCTTTGAGGTCACTTCGCCTTTTGCCAGCAGCGCACGCAGCAGGCCTGCCTGATCGGAGCTTACATGCCCATAGAGGCGATCATCTTCGATTTTGACGGCACAATCATCGACACCGAATCGGCTGATTTTCAGGCTTGGAAAGCGGTTTTTGATCGGCATGGCGTGGCGCTCACGCTCGATTTGTGGCGTCAGCGCGTCGGCAAAGTTGTCCACAATGGCGCGCAAGGCGTCTTCATGCCCGAGCGCTACTTCGAGCAGGTCACAGGCTATCCGCTCAGCCTAGAAGAGCTGCGCGCTCAAGAGGCACACTATCTGGAGCTATGCCGCAATTTGAGCCTTCTGCCAGGCGTGCGCGAGCTGCTGGACGCGGCCAAGGCAGCGCGTCTCGGCCTTGGGCTGGCCTCGAATTCAGATCGCGCATGGGTAGAACATTGGGCGCGTTGGCACGGCGTGTGGGATTACTTCAGGTGTGTCTTCACGCGCGACGACGTGCCGCACGCCAAGCCGGCGCCTGATATGTATCTGAGCGCGGCAGCCTGCCTGGGCGTGCCGCCTGAGCGCTGCATCGCCATCGAGGATTCGCCGACGGGAATGCAAGCCGTCATTGCCGCAGGCATTCGCTGCGTCGCTGTCCCTAATTGGCTGACGGCGCACTTAGAGCTGCCCGAAGGCGTAGCCCTCAAGCTGAATTCGCTGGCAGAGCTGCCCTTTGAAGCGCTCTTGGCGCGCTTTAACTCGCTAGACGGCGAATGACTGCCAAGACCTTGCCCTGAATCTGGACTTTGTCCTTATCCACGTAGATCGGCTGCATAGTCGGGTTGGCAGGCTGCAAGCGCACACGATTGCCTTCGTCATAGAAGCGCTTGAGCGTCGTCTCGCCGCTCTCAGGCAGCCAAACTGCTACCATCTCGCCGTTGCGCGCCGTCTCTTGCCGCCGCAGGATCACAGTATCGCCGTCGTTGATCATGGCATCGATCATCGAGTAGCCGCTGACCTTCAGAGCATAGACTTGGGATGGATCGACGCCGCCGATCAGGTAGCTTGGCACCGATAAGAGCGCATCTTCATCGTAGTGGTCGAAATCATCGCCTAGCACAGGCAATGGCTCGCCTGCCACAATCCGACCGAGCAGCGGAACCCTCACCACTTCGTCGGCGTAGCTAAGGCGCACGGGCATCTCTTTCATCAGCTTGGCGCTAAGGCGAATGCCGCGAGAGACCGTCCTCGAGCGCTCTACGAAGCCCGCTTCCACCAGCTTGTTCAGATTGTAATTGACCACAGAAGTTGAGCTAATGCCGACAGCATTGCCAATGTCGCGGATAGTCGGTGGATAGCCGCGCTGGACGATCCATTCCTCGATCACACGCAAGATGGCTTTCTGCTTCTCAGAGAGCGAATTATAGTCCTGCACGCTGTTCTCCTCGATTGCGCATCCGTTCGATTTTTATAATCCATCATAAACCGAACGTTTGTGTGAGTCAAGTTTTTGCCAACAGAACAGTCGTGCCACTGCGGCAGCTCAGCTTTGCGCCGCTGACTCAGGCTGATCAGGCCGCTCAGTCATCATGACGCGATGGCGCGGCTGCTTGCCTTCTTCTTCATCGTAGCCAAAGGTATCTGCGACGATGTAAAGCGGCCGTCCGCGCACTTCATCGTAAATGCGCGCCACATATTGCCCAAGCACGAAGAAGAAGAAGAATTGCGCTGAGCCAAGCAGCAGCACCACAGTGATGGCAGTCGCCTGCCCTTCGAAGAGTTGCTGCCCAGTGGCAAGCCGCAAGATCGCTACTACGGGAATTGCCAGCACTGAAAGCAGGAATAGGATGAACGCCGCGTAAATCGCCAAGCGCAGCGGGAAGAACGAAAAGCCTGTGACGGCATCCCACGCCAGCTTGAGCATTTTGCGCAACGGATAATTAGTGCTGCCGTACTTGCGCACATCGCGATCGTAGTAGACGCCCGTCTGCCGAAAGCCGACCCAGCTGGTCATGCCGCGGATGAAGCGATTGTGTTCGCGCATATTGGTCATGGCGTTCACCACGCGCCGATCCATCAGGCGGAAGTCGCCTGTATCCAAGGGAATGTGCACGTCGGTGATGCGGTAGATGATGCGATAGAAGAGCTTGGCCGTGAAGAGCTTGAACCAGGTCTCGCCGGGGCGCTTGTTGCGCACTGCATAGACGACTTCATAGCCTTCGCGCCATTTGGCGACGAGCGCTGGGATCGTCTCGGGCGGGTCCTGCAGGTCGGAATCAATGATGATGACCGCTTCGCCGCGCGCGTAATCCATGCCGGCGGTCACAGCAATTTGATGACCAAAATTGCGCGCGAAGTCAATCACGCGCACGTGCGGATCGCTGGCGCTGAGCTGACGCATGACTTCTAGCGAATGATCGCGGCTGCCATCATTGACCAAAATCAGTTCCCAGGGCTCGCCAAGGCTCTCCATGACATCGCGCACACGCCGATAGAATTCAGGCAAGCCTTCGGCCTCGTTGTAGACGGG
>RFIM01000089.1 GCA_003695215.1 Chloroflexota bacterium | reverse complement strand
AGGCGCTCCAGGTTGCGATCGATGGGCGCGAAACGCACGCCTTGGTCGAAGCCTGCAGGCGGCGCATTTTGCGTGATGAAGGCGATGGTCTGCGCAATCTCGATCGTGAGTTGAGTTGGCAAGGCTTCAGTCTCACAGCCGACGATCAGCAAGCAAGCGATCAAGCCTAGTGCCAGTGCTGCGTGCACATAGCGCATAGCCAATCAGCCTTTGTCGTCGTACAGGCGCGTTTTTTGGTAGGCGATGATCTGATCGATAGTCTCATCCAGCGGTGTGGTCGGCTGCCAGCCGATGCAGGCGCGAATTTTGCTGATATCGGGCACGCGGCGGCGCATATCCTCAAAGCCTGCTTCATAGGCTTGATCGTAGGGAATCAGCTGAATTTCCGAGTGGCTGCCTGTGCGCGCCTTGATGCGCTCTGCCAGCTGGTAGATGCTGATCTCTTCGTTGCTGCCAATGTTGAAGACTTCGCCGTTCACGTTCGGCGCTTCGCCCAAGCCGATGATCGCTTGCACTACGTCGTTCACGTTGCAGAAGCAACGCTGCTGTGTGCCATCACCGTAGACCTGGATCGGCTCGTTCCTGAGCGCCCAGCGCACAAAGCGCGGCACGACCATGCCGTAATGCCCGCGTTGGCGCGCGCCGACGGTATTAAATAGGCGGAAGATGACCACAGGCAGGTCGGCAGCACGATGATAGGCCAGGGCCAGGAATTCATCCAGCTCTTTTGAGGCGGCGTAGCTCCAGCGGCTTTTGGTGGTCGGGCCGAGCGTGCGGTCGTCGTCTTCGTTGAAAGGCACCTTCTCGTTTTTGCCGTACACCTCGCTAGTCGAGGCGAGCAGCACCTTGCGCCGATAGCGACGCGCCGTCTTCAGCACCACTTCAGTGCCGCCAACATTGATTTCAATAGTATCGATGGGCGAACTGACGATGTTCAACACACCAACAGCAGCGGCTAGGTGATAGATCACATCGCACTCGCTGACCAAGCGATCCATGACTGTGGCGTTGCGGATATCCTCAATGGCGTAGCGAAATCCGATGCGTTTCTCCAGCGCTGCGATGTTCTCAAAGCGGCCTGTGCTTAAGTTATCGATGACTGTCACTTCGTAGCCGCGATTGAGCAGCTGTTCGGCCAAGTGGCTGCCAATGAAGCCTGCTCCGCCTGTGATCAATGCGCGTGTTGCCATATGCTTGCGTTTCCTCTCTGATCAGCGCCTTGATTATGCCGCAGCAGGCTTTTAAGAGCAATGGCGCTAGCACGGCACTAGGGTCACTTGTGCCGCGAAGACACGGCGCACATAGCGCGGAATTAGGTTGCCGGCCATTTGGCGCTTGTCATGCGTCAGGCCGCGCCATGCTAGGAAGGCATAGAGTGGCGCGCTGGATGGGCAAATGCCGAATCGAAAGAGCGTCAGACGCTTGATAGGCAGCTCAGGCGCTAAGCGGCGCGTCCGATCTAACTTGACGCTGACTATGAGCCGCTGGCTGACATAGACCAGCATCGGATCGGTTTGTGCGCTGATGTGCAAGTAGTCGGGCGCGCCAAACAGGCTCAAGATATCGCCAAGGCGTATTGGTGCCGATTCAGGCGCGTCGGGCTCGGCGTGCTCAAAGGCAAGCGTGATCGTATCCAGCACGCCATCTGCCAAGAGGCTGAAACTAACTGCTGCAGTGCCAGCCTTCTGGCGCGATTCCAAGCGCGTCGCGCTGACTGGCTCCCAATTGTGCGTGAGCGGATGGCGCCTGAGTAACTCAAAGGCCTGCTCAGGCGTGTGCTTAGCCGCAATCACGCCGAACAGGCACAGCGGACGGCACGGAAGGCCTTCAGGTGTGGTGAAAACTGCCTGCCAGTCGCCGTGACGTTCGCGCCCAAGCGCGCGCGCCGTGCCGCTCAGGGCGCTGAGCGCCACAATGCTGCATAACAACCAAGCCCAAGCCTTGCTCCGCACTGTGCAGCTCCTGACCTACTTTTGCCGTGCCATTCTAGCCTTTTCTCAAGGCGTTCGGCTAGAGCTTGGTCGAAGCGCTGTACAACTCACGGATTGACCGTGATTACCACGTCATTGGAGCGCACCTCGCCGATCCAGACGCCTTGATCGCCGAAGATGGGCGTCGGTGTCAGTGGGCCAGGCACCGGCAGCTGCCCACGCGCAGCATTGCGGTAGACGGCGATGATGCGATACTGCTGGCCAGGCGTGACGCCGCTGGCTGCCAGGCGCGCCGAATCGATCTCGACGCGCACATTGCAGCGCGCGCGTGGCGGCAAGACGCGCAGCAGAGTTCGATCAAAAGCCTGTGGCTGCGGCACTTGTGGGCGCACATTGAATGGCTCGCCAACCACGCGGCCGTTCAAGGCTTGAATGGCGAAAACTAAGCCCGGCTCTTGCCCAGTGAAGCGAAAACGGATGCTGGGCTCGTCGTAAAATAGCGTCAGCGGCGCCAAACTAGTGTTGACCAAGCGCACTTCCATCACTAGCGACTCGCTCGCCGAGATAGTCGGCTTCGGAATGACCAGCTCAACGGCCAGCACAGATGGATCGACGCGTGTGGCCAAAATGGATTGGTTGTTGCCCGTGATGACAGGACGCGAGAGGCCATTGCAATCCAAGCCGCTTTCTGTGCCCGGAAAGAAGCGCGTGCCGAGCAGGATGCCAACATAGATCAGCGCAGCGACGATGATCAAGCGCTCGGTTGGGTCTTGCCAGTGATCGCGGATCGGTCTTCTAAAAAAGCCCACGCCTCACGCTCATGTTTTAAGCCAAGCGGCAATCCGTTCCAGCACGGCAGCTGAATCAGCTGCTGAAAACCACTCAGGCGCGCCATGATGGCGAAACCAGGTCTCTTGACGGCGCACAAAAGTGCGCGTCTCACGCTTGAAAGCGCTCACTGCGGCCTCAAAAGTGCACTCGCCGCGCAAGTAGGCGCCTAACTGCGCATAGCCAAGTCCGCTCAGTGCGGGCAAGCGCGGATCATACCCGCGCCTATAGAGCGATGCAACTTCTTCCAGCAAGCCTTCTTGCAGCATGCGCTCAATGCGCGCGTCCAGACGCGGGAAAAGCTGCTCGCGCGGCAGGTGCAGCCCAAGCTCTAGCACGGCATACTGCGGCGGCACTTTGCGGCGCTGCTGGCTGAACGGCTTGCCGCTGATCAAGCAGACCTCAAGGGCGCGGATCAAGCGGCGTGCATTCCTGGGATCAATGCGCGCCGCCGATTCAGGATCGAGCTTCTGCAGCCGCTCGACCAGCGCTGCTGTGCCTTGGGCAGCCTGTAGCGCTTCTAGCTCAGCGCGCAGGGCAGGATGCGGCGGCACCTCGGGCGCGCTCCAGCCTTCCAAGACGGCTGTGATATACTGACCTGTGCCGCCGACTAAAAGCGGCAACTTGCCGCGCTGATGAATGGCGGCAATTGCGGTATAGGCAAGGTGTTGGTATTCGGCTAAGGTCAGTGGCTGATCAGGATCGGTCACGTCGATCAGGTGATGCGGCGCTGCAGCGCGCTCAGCGGGCGTCGGCTTGGCAGTGCCGATATCCATATAGCGATAGACTTGTCGGCTGTCAGCGCCGACAATCTCGCCGTCAAAACGCTGTGCAATTTGAATGGCGAGCGCCGTTTTGCCGACGCCTGTGGCGCCGACCAAGACGATCAGCTTACCATGCGAGCGCATCGCGTACGATCTCGATAGCGCCGCTTTGATAATCAATGGCAACTAGATCGAAACGGAAAGGCACGTCATCTTGCTGCAGGCTATGTAGGTAAGCCTGGGCCACACTCTGCAGATGAGCGATCTTGCGCTTGCTCAGGCTCTCCAGGGCAGCTGGCACGCCTACTGAGCAGCCGCGCACTTCCACAAAGACGTATTCGCCTTCGTGGTATGCGATCAAATCAATTTCGCCCTCAGAGCAGCGCCAATTGCGTGCCACAATGCGGTAGCCCGCT
>RFIM01000088.1 GCA_003695215.1 Chloroflexota bacterium | reverse complement strand
GCGTGGCGGCGATCTTCGCCTTACACGGCTCATTGGCGTGGGCATTTCTCTCAGGTATGGAGACAGGCCTGTTCATCTATGCCATCTTGCTCACGTTATGGCAGGCGCGCAACGGACGCGCCCAGGCGGCACTTTTGGCAGGCGCGCTTGCGGCGCTGATCCGACCTGAAGGCGCTGTGATCGGACTCGGCGCTGTGCTCTATGCCTTGACAGCGCTGTCTACGCGTCGCGCCAAGCTGATCTACTACGCTGCGCCGTTCCTTGCCGCGCTGATTCAGCCGCTGCTCAATTTGAGCCTGACAGGCGCGCTGAGCGCTAGCGGCATGCAAGCCAAGAGCTATCTGTATGAAGTGCCGCCCGATTGGCCGCGCCAGCTCACTTCGATCGCGGAGACCTTCGTGCGCATATGGCGTGAGCTGTTCACAGATGCTTTGCTCTACAACACAGCCTTCTTTGCTTTGCTCGCGCTGGCGCCGATCTTGCTGGCCCTGTGGCAGCTGCTCAGGCGGCGCGCCGCCAGCCTAGCCTTATTGATCGCACTTTGGCTGATCGGCTTAGCGGCGATCACAGCGCTGGTCGAGACGGCATTTTGGCAATTCAAGCGCTATCAGCAGCCGCTGATTGCGCTGCTGCTGCTATTGAGCGGCTACGCCATCAGCGCTTTGAGCGCTTGGCAGCGGCGCTTGGCATATTTGCTACTGTTAGTGCTAACGGTCAGCACAGCGCTCAACCTGATCAGATGGTCAGACTTGTACGCCGAGAACGTGCGCGAGATCGGCAAGAGTCAGCGCGAATTGGCGCGCGCAGTGGCGCGCTTGCCATCTGAGGCGACAGTTGGCGCGCACGATATCGGCGCAGTGCGCTACTTCGGCGAGCGAGCGACTTACGATCTAGTCGGCTTGACTACGCCGCAGGCGGCCGAAGCCTGGCGGCACGGCCCAGGCGCTACCTTTGAGCAGATGTATGCCAGCGCATGGCGGCCTGACTACTTCGCCATATATCCTGATGCGCGCAGCCTGACCTATTTTGTGCAAAGCGGCATTTTTGGCGAAATTCTAGGCGCTTTTCCTTCCACCAGGCCTTCGATCAACGTCGCCTCTGCCACAGATAGCGGGCAATTCCTCTACCGCGCCGATTGGACGTATGCGGCCTACGCTGCGCAGCCGATGCAGCCAAGCACGCGCGCTGAGCTTGAAGGCTTCCACTTAGTGGATAGCCTGAACGTGGCGCATTTGGCGAGCGAAGGCGCACACGGCTATACCTGGTGGCAGGCTTGGCGGCGCTATGGCTTCCCCAGCGAAGTTCACACACTGAGCTACATGGCCTGCGCGCCGCCCGATTCGCAGAATGTGACCTGCCGCGTCACTGATGGCGGTAGGCTGCTGACAGGCGGCGAGGCGTTCACTATTCGGGCGGAGAAAGGGCGCGATCTGGTGTGGATCATACGTGTGCAGGCACAATACGCGCTCAAGCTGCGCCTATATGCGGCTGATCAGCTGATTGGCGTGCGCGCCGTGCCTGAGATCAAAGGGCGATGGATCGAGATCGCCTCGCTGGTGCCGCGCCACTTGATCGCGAGCGATTCGCTCAGCTTGCGCGTCGAAGCGGACGGCTTGGCGGAGAACGGCTTCTACCTGCCATACTATCACTGGTTCTACCAAGGTGAATATCGACGTGACGAGCTAGCGGGTGCCTTCGCCACTTTTGCCGACTCGATCGCCTTGCACAGCGCAAGTGCTATTTACGAGCCAACAACGCGGACGCTCAGACTGGACCTATCGTGGTCGCTACTACGCCAGGCGCCCTTTGATGCGGTCGTTTTCATGCACGTGTATGATGAGTCGGGCGCGTTGATCGAGGCAGCGCAACGCGATCAGCGCGTTGGCCAGGGCGCCTTGCCGCCTGCCAATTGGTTGCCCGATCGGCGCTACCAGGAGCGGCATGTGCTGCAACTGCCCGCCGATCTGCCACAAGGCGTATACCGCGTCGCCGTTGGCTTGTACGATCCAATCACTTTGAGGCGCTACGCGGCGCATGGCAGCACTGCTGACGCCGATCAGCGCGTCTTCATCGGCGCGTTCACGATCCGTGAGTGAAGGAGCAGGACGTATGCGGCGATTGAGGTGGTCACTGCTCAGCGCAGCCATTCTGAGCATTGCCATGCTGATGGCGCGGCAAGTCGGCGCACAGGCGCCTGACTCAAGCGCTCTGGCCTGGCTGAAGGGCCTGTATCAAGGTGCATGCGCCTTGCCTGAGTGCTGGCAAGGCATTCAGATCGGCCAGACGACAGTCCGTGAGGCAGCGGCGCTGCTGCAGGCCGATAGCACCTTGCGCGTTGAGGTGCTGCGCAGCCGCAGCTACGGCACATGGGTTGTGCGCAGCTACCGCCAAGCGCCGCCATATGGCATCGAGGTCGGGCTGAGTGGCTTGCCCGACGAGCCGACTGCGTTCCATAAGTTATGGATCGAGTTGCCTGAAGGCGCGCTGCGCATCGGCGAGGTGATCGCCGCTTTAGGTGCGCCTGAATGGGCGTGGTTGTGCGGCGCGGATTCGCCCGCTTTTTACCGTTTGGGCGCGCTGCGCTTCATGGCGAAGCCCGATCGTGGCGCGCACGGGCGACTCTCGCCATATGCGCCATTGCAGCGCATTGATGTGAGCCGCTACGCGCGCCGCGACGAGCCGCTTTGGCAAGGCTTCACCTATCGCGCACGCCAAACTGATTTCGCCAAGCGCTTCTGTGGCAAATGAAGCAAGGAGTCGGACGATGCGCCAATTGAGATGGTTAGTCATAGTCGGAGCCGTGTTGAGCGCTGCCATGTTCATGGCGCGGCAAGTCGGCGCGCAGGCGCCTGACTCAAGCGCTCTGGCTTGGCTGAAGGGCCTGTATCAGGGCCCATGCACCTTGCCCAAGTGTTGGCAGGGCATTCAGATCGGCGAGATGAGCGTGCGCCAAGCTGTCGACCTGCTGCAGGCGAACTCGGCATGGCGCGTCGAGGTCTTTGAGAGTCCTTACTCGGGCGCTTGGGTCGTGCGCAGCTACCATCAAGCGCCGCCGTACGGCATTGGCGTTGGCTTTGGCGGCGCGCCCGATACACCGCTGGTGGCCAACACGCTGTGGATTCACCTGCCTGAAGGCGCGCTGCGTATCGGCGAGGTGATCGCTGCTCTAGGCGCACCGAACTGGGCATGGCAGTGCCGCGTCGGCTCGCCGACCTTCTATCGGCTCGGCGCAGCGCGCTTCATGGCGCAATCTAGCTATAGCGGGCGCTTCTCGCCACAGACCTACGTCATGAGCATCAGCGTGAGCACCAGCCCGCGCCGCGATGAGCCGCCTTGGCAAGGCTTCACCTACCGCACGGGTTATTCAGCAGCTATTCAGCGCGCTTGCCGTTGAGCGCCTGCGCCAAACTTGTGCAATTTGTCACATGAAAATGCTGATGAGCGTCACCTGATAAAAGGAGCAGGGCAGACTATCCTTTGGGCATAACCTGAAGTTATGAAATCGGTTTGTGCAAGGGAGGTCGTACGTGGACGCTCTATCCTTAGCGCGGCTGCAATTTGCCGTCACTACTGTCTATCACTTCTTCTTTGTGCCGCTGACCATTGGTCTCTCGATCTTGGTAGCGGTGATGCAGACCATCTACTATCGGACGGGCAACGAGCTCTACAAGCGCATGGCCAAGTTCTGGGGCAAGTTGTTCATCATCAACTTTGCGCTGGGCGTCGTGACAGGCATTGTGCAAGAGTTCCAGTTCGGCATGAATTGGTCGGAGTATGCGCGCTTCACAGGCGATATTTTTGGCGCGCCGTTGGCTGTGGAAGCGCTCTTGGCATTCTTCATCGAGTCGACCTTTCTGGGCGTCTGGATTTTCGGCTGGGAACGGCTGAAGAAAGGCGTGCATCTGGCCGCGATCTGGCTAGTGGCTATCGCCTCGAACATCTCGGCGCTGTGGATTTTGATCGCCAACTCGTTCATGCAGGAGCCTGTTGGCTACGCGCTGAAGACGGTCACATTGCCTGATGGCAGCACCACGCAGCGCGCTGTCATGACCGATTTCTTCGCGCTAGTCACCAATCCGAACCTGCGCGTGCAGTTTCCGCATGTCTTCTTCTCAGGCTTGTTGACGGCAGCCTTCTTCATCATGGGCGTGAGCGCCTGGCACTTGTGGCGGCGCAGCAAGAACCGCGAGTTCTTCATGCGCTCGTTCCACATTGGCGTGACGGTTGCAGCTGTGGCGAGTCTGCTGATCGCTGTGAACGGCCATACGCAAGCGCAGCACATGGTAAGGAGCCAGCCGATGAAAATGGCAGCGGCCGAGGCACTGTGGAACAGCGAAAACCCTGCTGCTTTCTCGCTCTTCACAATTGGTGATGAGCCAGGCCGCCGCGATGTATTCGCCATTCGCATCCCTGCCTTGCTGAGCATCTTGGCCTATAACACGCCGACAGGCGAGGTGAAAGGCATCAACGATCTGCAGCGCGAATATGAGGAGAAGTACGGCCCAGGCGACTATGTGCCGCCAGTGGCTATCACTTACTGGACGTTCCGCATCATGGTCGGCAGCGGCTTCTTGATGATCGGCCTTGCTTGGTTCGCACTCTGGCGGGTGATCCAGCAGCGCCTTGAGCAGACGCGCTGGCTGCTGCGCCTGCTGCCCTACGCTATCGTCATTCCCTATGCCGCGAACACAGCTGGCTGGCTGATGACTGAGATCGG